>JAEEPV010000103.1 GCA_016284975.1 Solobacterium sp. | reverse complement strand
GGACTAATAATCTGCACGTCATGATGAAAATCTCTCTGATTCGAATCCTTTCACCTGCATCCATGTTTGAATCTGATTCCTTTCCCTGCGCTCGTGAATTCGATATTTCCGGTTTCTTTTTTTCGCAGCCGAATGTTTTGTCTTCAAAGAGATCTGTAAATAGTGGATTTCTTTTTTCTTCCTGGACAAGAAAAAAACGAGGCAGACCTAAGTCTGCCCCGCTGTGAATTTGTCTTAAGTAATATTGATAATTACTTTGTGACCTTCACGTAGTCAACCCAGTAGTAGTTGTCCATTGCTTCGCCCTTGAGAGCCTTAACAGCAACGTCAACAGCAGTGTGGGACTGACCGATGTGGTCGTTCAGAACGGTACCTGTCATTTCGCCGTTCTTAACCATTTCCTGGCACTCATCAAGAGCGTCAACACCTACGAGGTAGATGTTCTCGCCAACCTTACGGCCAGCAGCTGTGATAGCAGCAGCAGCACCGAGAGCCATAGCATCGTTGTTGCAGAATACAACTTCGATCTTGTCACCATACTGGGACAGAGCGTTAGCTGTGATTTCCTGACCCTTAGCCTGTGCCCAGTTACCAACCTGGTCGTCGAGGCACTCTACAGGGATAGCTTCTTCAAGAGCCTTGATGGAGTAAGTTGTACGATACTGAGCATCGATGTTCTCAGGATCGCCTTCGATCATGATGTAGGAAACCTTGCCATCACCATTGAGGTCGCCCTTGTCAGGGAGTTCAGCAATGATTTCGCCCTGGAATGTACCGGACTGACGAGCGTCAGCACCAACGTAGCAAACAGTAGCGTTGTCGAGGATGCCCTTGTAGGATTCATCGCCGTCTTCGCCGAGCGGCTCACGGTTGATGAGAACCAGAGGGATACCAGCAGCGACAACCTTGTCGATGATCGCATCAGCGGAAGAAGTCTGTACGAGGTTGAGGATGATTACGTCCATACCCTGAGTGATGAAGTTGTCAATCTGGTTGGACTGCTCAGCCATGTCGTTCTTACCGTCAACGATTGTAACGTTGTACTTCGTGTCATCTGTTTCCAGAGTCTTGAAGTAGGACTCGATCTCGTTACGATAGAGAGTCATGAAGTTGTCGTCGAACTGATAGATCGCAACACCAACGTTGTAAGTCTTAGCATCACCAGATGCTTCAGTAGTAGTTGTTGTTGTCTCTGTCTCAGTTGTGGCAGGAGCGCCTTCGCTTGTAGCTGTACCACAGCCGACAAGGAGAGCTACTGCGAATAAAGATGCGAGTAACTTTTTCATTATCTTTCCTCCTATTACATCTTTGCGTTTCACGCAACGTTATTATACTTGTTTTTTGGAATCGTTTACTATACTTTCCGGGGCAAAAATGCCGAAATTCCCCAAGGAATTGTCCAATAATTTTCACCAAATTTTCATAATTGTGAAACAACACTGCATTCCAAAACAAAAACCGCATATTTATGTGGTTTTTTCACATTCACAAATCAGCCGTCGTACGACATGAGAAGCAATCAGTATCCCTGCAGAAGGGGGTACAAATGCAGAAGAGGCCGGTACACTCCGCCGTTTTCCGTTCTCTTCTTCCCCTGCTTCTTCCAGCGGTTTGATCGGATTTTCCGCAGAACAGCATACTTCCAGTGATTCCACGTTCCGTTTTCGCAGTTCATGCCGCATTACTTTCGCCAGCGGGTCTCCATATGTTTTATAGATATCCTTAATTTCAAGCAGAGACGGATCGAGGCGGTTTCCGGTTCCCATGCAGGAGATGATCGGGACCCCTGCCGCTTTTGCCCGCAGAATCAGATCGATCTTCGCGGTCACGGTATCGATCGCATCGACCACATAATCAAATGCTTCAAACGGAATCTGATCTGCGGTTTCCGGCAGATAGAAGATCGGGTAGAGATTTACGGCTGCGGAAGGTGAGATATCTTTGATCCGCTCTTTCGCGGCATCCGTTTTTTTCATGCCGATCGTACGTCGGGTGGCAAACGCCTGGCGGTTCAGATTGGAAAGCACCACTTCATCACTGTCGATCAGATCCAGTGTTCCTACACCGCTTCTTGCCAGTGCCTCTGCGCAGCTGCCGCCGACTCCGCCCAGGCCGAATACCGCAACTCTGGAACGGGCAAGCTTTTCCATTGCCGCTTCTCCGATCAGACGTCGGGTTCTCTGAAACGCACCGTTCATGAATCAAACTTCAGGTCATTGAGTCCGGTCAGTTCATTGACGGCTCTGCCTGCATGTCCTTCCATCGGTTCGATAATCATTTCGCAGGTGCCTGAGATCACGGCTCTGCTCAGATGTCCGCCGAGCGATACGCCATGAAGTGTACCGGCGGAAAGATGCGCATGGAGGTAAACATCGCCATCCTTTTCACTGATTGTACCGAACAGTGAGGTGATCTCATACTGCCCATGGTATTCCTCTTTGAAATACTGTTTTTTCGTTACATCATAAAGGCCAAGCTCCAGCTCATTCGCTGCCCCAAGCCCCCGGAATTCACCAAGGGTGATATTCTCCGCTTTGCAGAGTTCCTTCACCTTTGTAAGAATCTCTTCTCCCGGATCCATACGCACCATATAGCGATTTCCGAATTTTCTGTATTCCATAAACACGTTCTCCTGTACTGCTTAGATTATCGCATGTCTCAGCTTTGATGTGCCCGCCAGTCCAGATAATCCTCGAGAAGTTTCTCCGGCTGCTCATCCCATTTCTCATAGTATTCATAGCAGCTCACCGTCACATCTGTATATTTACTGATCGTTCGCAGATCCTCTTCTGAGATCGGTGCGAAGGTCGGATAAGTATATTCCGCGATGCTGTTTCCCTTTTGGGAATTCATGGTTCGCAGATAGCCGCTGTATTCCTGTTCCTTATGCGCATAGTAATTATCAATTGCTTTTTTCCGACAGGATTCCAGGAGATCAATGACTTCCTGATGTTCATCGATCCGGCTGGTTGGAACGGCAAGCGTAAATTCGACATATGCCTCATGGGCATTCATTGTCATATCGTTTCCCCTGCCAAGATCGTTCTGGTCTGCCATCAGATAGTACTCATAGGTAAGCGTATCTCCCTGTGACAGCGGTATCTTATCCGCTAGACCAAAGCCTCTGGTATTCCAGCCAATCAGCATGATCGCAATACTTATGATCACTTCCGCTCCAAACAGCGCCAGACTCTTCCAGTCCAGTTTAAGCTTTCTCTGATAAAGGAAGGTGGCGATGATGTAGCATCCCAACAACATCACAAATGCCACGACATATTCCGCTTCCGGATAATGTACCAGCGAAGAGGCAAACAGCAGAGAGAACAGCGCTGCATAGCAGTTTATGATCATCTTATAAGCAAGCGGATGATCCGAGATGTGTTCTGCCCGCTCCGACTTTCGCGCATCAAATTCGTTCTTCAGACCAAACCAGCCGATCATGGCATACAGCACTCCGGCCACAAAATACGGGAGATTGAAATCCGCTAGACGGAAATTGAGCAGTGCGCTGCAGTTGATCACATAGACGGAAATCGGCGAGAGGATCCATGCCTTTGCCGGATTTACGAGGATCATATTGCCGGCGATGATGTTGGTGACAATCAGATCTTCCGCGACTGCCGCAAAGAACGGAAACATCGTATACGCTGCCAGAATGATGATGCCGTCCGGAATGTTGTTTCCGATCAGATACAGAAAGCTGTTGATTGTAAGCATCGCCGCACAGACAAATACGAAGAATACCAGGATCAGCGCAAGATGAAGCAGTCGTACAGCACCAATACCGCAGAACACCCAGGCAATCAGTGTCGTGATCAGAAAATACCCGTAACATAACACGAACGCAAACAGCAGACTGGTCAGACGCATCTGTTTTCTTGAAACCGGCAGTGCGAAATACACATCCGCACTGCTTCTTCGCTGTGCAAAGGAAAACAGCAGCACCGGAAGCACAAACGTCATTCCGAGCGAAAGGATCATGGAGGTCATGACGATGCTGCAGAAGACTTCCTGCCCCCGGCCGATCCGAAACAGAAACAGGGAAATGACCAGATACAGAACAAAGAAGAAGCCGATCAGAAGTTTCCGGTTTCTTACCAGATATTTGAAGTAGTTTTTACTCATGATCTGTCACTCCTCTGTTCCAGTTCATACAGGAACATCTCTTCAAACGTAACCGGCAGGATATCCGTAAACAGCGGATGATGTTCCTGAAGCACATTCATGACGGCATCTTCTTCGCCGCGGACTACCATCTGAATCACTCTTCCTTCTTTTTCAAACCGCAGGATATCAAGACCTTTAAAGTCTTCCTTTGACAGTTCCGTTTCAAATGCCATCTGATATTTGTTGATCGCGCCCTTGGATTCCAGAAGATCTCCATGTCTCTGGATCGTTCCGTTTTCCAGAATGCCGAAGGAATCGCAGATATCTTCCAGTTCCCGCAGGTTATGACTGGAGATCACGACCGTGATCTCTTCTTCCTCAAGACGCTGCGCCAGGATCCGTTTGAACTGAAGTCTTGCCAACGGCTCCAGACCGTCATATGCCTCATCGAGCAGCAGCAGTTTCGGATGCGTGCAGAGCGCAAGAATAATGGACGCCCGTCTGCGCATTCCCTTGGAATAATTTGCCATGGGCATCTTCGGATTCAGTTCAAACATTTCGCAGTAGGTTTTGAATAATGCGCTGTCAAAGTCATACATGGATTCATAAAGACTCG
>JAEEPV010000102.1 GCA_016284975.1 Solobacterium sp. | reverse complement strand
CTTCTTCTTTACTTCATTTCGTTTTATTTCTGCGTCATTTTTGAGAGAAACTTTGCCAGCGTTCCGATTGTTGCCAGATCATCAAAAGTCAGCTGATCGTAATCGAATGTGATATCCAGCTGTTCTTCCAGTTTCAGAAGGAAGCGAACCAGTTGGAGCGAGTCTACACCAATTTCATTGATAATATCCGTTTCGCTGTTCCATGATGCGGCAGCGTCTTCCTTTTCAATTGTCTCTGCAAGCAATTTAATAATAAGATCTTCCATAGCAGTACTCCTTTCCGCTTGACCGGTTTCTTCCCGGCGGAAATCATCGATCAGTGCCAGAATTCGTTCAATGATTTCTTCCTGATGATCATAGTAAAAATAGTGATCTCCTGGAAAGTAAAATTTCAGAAATTCACAAGTAGTGTACCCGGCCCAGCCGCGAATGCTTTCCGGAGGAACCGAACCATCATCCTGACCGAAAAAACCGGCAATAGGGCAGTTTAGTGCATAGTGGTCTTTATCGCAGTAGGATTCAATCATTTTGTAGTCTGCTTTGATCCGGGGGAGAAAGAGCTTTAGTATCGACGGGTTTATAAAGAACTCCTCGGGAAATGTACCATGGCTCTGAATCTCTTTTGCGAAAGAAAGGTCATCCAGGTGAGAAATACCATCCTCGATCGGGCAGTCCGGACTGGTAAACGCGGAAATAAACAACCCCCGGATGAAAATACCATTCCTTGTCGCAAGAAGCTTTGCGGTCTCATAAGCAACAATGGCTCCCATGCAATGGCCAAAAAAATAGATTTCATCTTCATTTGAGTTATATGAAAGAACCAGTGTTGCCGATCGTTCAGCTGCGTCCTTTATGTTTTCAAGATAGGAAGATCCATATGTTTTGTTGTATGCGATCTCCTGAAAATCGATCGCATTACCGAGCTTTTCTTTCCAGATCCGGAAAACATGTACTCCGGCACCCGCACCCGGAAATCCAAACAGTATTGTCATGATTTACTCTCCGTTGAGATATAGAAGTACACACTTTGAACAAACCGGAAGAAGTCCGCAGCTCATCCTTGATCGAATTTCTGCCATCTTCTCTCCTTCCCAAAGTTCCTGTATGGTCTTTTCATGAATATTTCCGACCGTGAATTCACGAAACAGTTTGCACGCAGATACCTCACCGTTTTCCAGTATGTCGATCCGGTTAAAAACGGCAAGGCATTTTTGCCTCTCCTGTGCAGTCTTTCTTCCTCCGAGAATAAAATCATCGATTTCTTCCGGTTCAAGAGCCGGCTGGAAGCGAATCCGGATATTCCATCGTTTTTCGCTGATCCGTTTCATCTCCGAACGAAGAGGGTCAATCAGCTCTTCTGAAATATGCCAGGTGAAGTGATGCCAGCTGGCGTCGGTGCCGCACGCAAGTATATCCCCGAATCGGTTCTGAAACTGCTGGTCCATCAGCGAGGCAGTTTCTTCATTGATATACCACGGGAAACTGAGATACAGGGTATTGATATCAAGTGTTTCCATGTACTCACAGAAATCATAAAGATGTCCGATCATCGCGTCACTGATGACGGTGCACACGGATATCTCTCCCGGATACTTTTCTTTCTGAAACAGATGGATATTGGAGATGACTTTGTCGAAGGTTCCTTTCCCACGGATTTTGTCATTGTATTCCTGAAATCCGTCAAGACTTATAAGCAGGACCGTTTGATCTCCGATCCCAAAAAGATCTTCAAGATGTCTGTCTATAAGAAGACCATTGGTACAGACAGTCGTCCATCGCTGATGTTTTTTGAGAAGCATACAGAGTTCATGAAACTGCGAATACAGCAGGGGTTCTCCGCCCCAGAGATACAGTCGGGTTTTCGCGGGTTCGGTATACTCCAGACATTCAACGATCTTTTGAAGCGGAATTTCTTTTTCTCTGCACGAAGGGTCAGCAGTCGTCATGAACCCGTCTTTGTTCCACTCAAAACAGTGAAGACAGCGAAGGTTACAGCGGGAAGTCAGAAACAGTCCCATATCGATTGGAATATATCCGCCAGCGGAAGGCTGTTCCGCCTTCTTCCTGTATTTCATAGATTCCCGGATGCGGTTGAACTCTTCTCTGCTCAGTTGTTTTGTGCTGTCGGGCTGTTTACTCATGGTAATCACTCCTTTCGCAAACCGATGAATACAGAAGGTCCGTTATAACCGGAAGATCTGCAGCTGTTAGATAAAGACGCTGCTGCATTTTTTGAAGCGCTTGTTCCTTTTCCGGTAAAGTGAGAAATTCTTCAAACCAAATTCCGAATCCGCATTGTTCCCACATTATTCCGTTTTCTTTTTCATAGGAAGCCAGTTCTTCCGAAAGGATTAGCGGAGTACTGGTAATCAGTGAATCGGACAGGGTTCCTCCTCCGGGTTTGGAAAGAATTGCTATATCGTTTTCAATAAGACTCCTGACCGGATTAATCTGATGATTGTCTGCAAACGTCGTCCAGTTTCCGGACTGATATTTCAATAGCTGCGGATACTCTGTTTTGTCACTGTCATTTTTCCAGACAGGATTCAGTAAATAATAATCGTTTTGCGTATCGGAAGGATCTGCTTCTTCCGGATAATAGACAATAATATCGAGTGGAAAACCAAGCTCATTCAGGCGGGTGATTTTACTTTGGTATTCACCGATTCCCCAGCCGCCTCCATGTACAAGAATTCGCCGGCTTTTTTTGGATAATGGTTTTGCTTTCTCGAGCGTGCAGAACACGGTATGATCCTCCAGCCGATACAGCCAGTATTCCTTCATCTTCGAACGATCTGATCCTTTCCAGGAAAGAGAAAGACCTGCATCCATGTGAATCAAAGCGATGCGGTCTGCATAATGAGAACATTCTTTCTGAAGCTGGTTCAGGAATTCCGTCCAGAATCCGGAAAAAGAAATAATCAAATCATATTTTTTGAAGGTAAGCTCCTGCCGGAACTTCTCCGCGGCTTCCGGATCAAGCGCTGATTTGTTTCTTGTGGGAATGCGGTAGCTGAGCTTTGCGAGGCGGAAGTCATTATGAAAAGACCGTTTTGTTTCTTCCATGACGGACTCTTTATCCCGATAGAGTTCTTCGAGACAGATGAGATCCGCATGATTCCCGAGTTTTTCCAGCTGTTTCTTAACGGATAGTGCCGGAACATATATTCCAAGCGCAATACTTGAGCCAAGAATCAAGAAGCTTCTCATAGTCTCCCTCTTTTTCATATGCGATCGCATAATAAACCCGAATCCGATCCGTTGCGGAGCACTTCGCTGTGTCCCATGTGTTCGGAGCCAGCGGTATCACTCCATACGGGTGGTCTTTTGTATAAAGAATACGGATTCGTTCAAGATCTTCGAGCATTTTCTCGACTGATCCGTGTCCCGATGCAGTTCCTTCCAAGTAACTGAGACGGCAGTTCTTCCCGGTCTTTTGATGAAGCGAAAGATTGAACCTTCCCATAGACATGCGCGGATTAATTTCCAGAAGAGGTATTACTGTATCTTCGTCCGTAATCATGGAATCAATACATGCATAACCGAAATATCCGGTTTTCGCCATCTCTTCACCAATATTCATAACACATGCCGGATATCCGGAAGACAGGATCAGATCGGTTTCATCCCTGCGGAGGATTTCAGAAGAGTAATAGCCAAATCCAATTCCGGTATTCTTCTGGTATCCGTCAATAATCGTACTTCCATCACGATCTATATGAAGCTGGCATGAAAAGTCCATTGTACAGTTCAAATATGGCTCAATGACAAAGTCGAAGATCTGCTTTTCTTCCTCTGTCTGCTTTCTGAAATGCAGAGAAAGACGTTCTGCGGCTTTATGGCTGTCGACCGGCAGGATTCCTCTTCCGGAAACGCCCATAGAATCTTTCACCAGAACGTTTCCATAAGTATTCAGCATCTTATGGATACAGGCATCGAATGCTTCGACAGAAGAGACAGTGATGCCCCGGGGAGCGTAACCAAGACGGTTGCGAAGTTCATTGGACCAGGATTTTTGGTTGAGCATCGTGACGATTGCAAGATCCGGTTCCGTAACTGCCATACCAATTGAATTGCACATATCGTAGTATTCTTTTGTTACTGCGTAGTTTCGGATGATGCTGTTTTTCAGAATTTCATGTGTGGCTTCATCTTTTTGCAGAAGATGATAGATCGATGTTTCATTGTCGTCGGAAGGGGAGCTGTTCGGACTGATATTTCCAACTTCGCAGAATGTCTCCTTCCACCAGTGCAGATACACATCTTTAAGCGGAATGCGGGTGACAAGGATATCTCCTTTCTCAGCCATTGAAATGGTCAGCCCGTCCATTCCGTGAAGAAGTAAGTCATTGCGTTTTTTGAACAATGAGAGAGATGGAAGCGAAAATGAACTGCTGCTTCGCAGTCGTTTTTCAGATTCAAATTCAGATATGAACAATCGGCTGTTCTTCATGAATCGTTTCCTTTCTTCTCATAAAAATGAATCGCTCACGCCATTCACCTTGCGGCATCTCACGATGAAAGTAAAGACACTATTATTATCTGATGAAAAGAATCATCAAGTGCTAAAAATGTATTCCTGAATAGGATTTGTTGACGTTGAATTGCAATATACGATTTCATCTGTTTTGCAGAGATAGGAGCCATACGGACGAATAATGACAACACAGCCCGTCATCGGACAGATTAGTTACAATGTGGTGACTGCCGGAGCTGTCTCGCAAAACTTGGGACATCAAAGATTCTGAGGGTATGGAAAGAAAAGTGGGGGCAGGAATAACAATCAGAAGCAGAGGCAGAATAAATAAAACTGAAATCTTTCAAAAGACCGGGAATGTTCCCGGTTTTATCGTTTGTTTACAGTGTTTGAACAAATGCTGTTTTATCACGGCTGCTGTATCCGCAGGATTCGTAGAAATGCAGGGTCTTTGGATCCTTCGATCCTGTTACCAGCATTATCTTGTAGCAATTGCAGCCGATGGCGAGCTCTTTTGCGTAGGAAAGACAGAGCCCGGCATATCCTCTGTTCCGATACTCCCCGTGTGTAACAACATACTCGACAAGTGCAAACGGACGTACATTTCTTGTCAGGTTGGGAACGATCAAACAGTTGCAGGAGGATACGATTTTTCCATCTTCTTCATAAACAATCACATGGTGATTCGGGTTGTTCAGGATCTGATTCCAGGTATCCCGCAGATGATCGTTATCATCCGGGATCCGTGTCTCATGAAGATGCAGATACAGTTCCAGCAGTCCGTGGAGATCATTCGCTGTCGCTTCTCTTACCATATTCAGGCTTTCTTCTGATTAGAATAGAATCGCAGTGAAAGGCAGCTGAGGCCGCCATCCAGTTTCCGGAATTCAGACGTATCGACCGTAAGTGTCGGATATCCCATCGCAGCAACTGCCTCCAGTACCTTCGGATAGCCCTTTGGTACGATGACTGTGCCATTTACCCAGATACAGTTTGCCGCATATGCTTCTTCCTCAGGAATCACATATTTTCGAAATGAGGCGAAGTCCGGCTTTTCAATGAATTCTCCCGATACAAGCAGATTGTTGTTTTCAAGATAGTTGACTCCGGTCTTCAGGTGAAGAACCTCCTCCAGTTTTACCTCCGAACAGGTATAGCCGTATTTTTTCAGGATTTCCGCAAACTGCCGGATACCTTCTGCGTTGGTTCGTTCTGATTGTCCGACGAAGAAATGGGCACCGCACATCATGACATCTCCGCCCTCCAGTGTTCCGGGACTTATAATGGATTCAATCGATTCTTCCGGATAAAACTGTCGGACAGCTTCCCGGATAGATTCCTTTTCGCCATTGCGCGAAGCGGCCCCGGGGTTAGTGATAATGGCACACCGCTCAGTCAGTACTGCCGGATCTTCCACAAAACAGGAATCTGGAAACGCTTCATCTGCCGGAAGTACAGTAACTTCCACTCCGCATTTCTTTAAGGCTTCGATATATGAATCATGCTGAACCAGCGCAAGCTCATAATCCGGCTTTCCCGGATAGAGTCCGGATGTGATTCCCTCTGTCAAAGCCCTGCAGGGACGCCTTACGATTACATGATTGAATCGTCTCATAAAATAATCCACTCCTTTCATCCTTTGCTTTCCGTCAATAGTTTTCCGAGCAGATCTTTCAACTGATCAATATCCACCGGTTTGGAAAGATGCGCATTCATTCCGGCCTGCAGACAGTGTTTGATATCTTCTTCAAACGCATTGGCTGTTAAGGCAATAATCAGAATCTTTTCTGCATCCGGACGGTCCAGTTTACGAATCTCCTTCGTAGCGGTTATGCCATCCATGACAGGCATACGCATATCCATCAGGATCACGTTGAAGTGACCTGCTTCACTTTCCCGGAACATCTCAACCGCACGTTTGCCATTCTCAGCCCACTCACTGGTAATCTCTTCCATTTCAAGAAGGTCTTCCAGTACCTCGGCGTTCAGTTCCACATCTTCCGCAATCAGCACATGAAGTCCTGCGACAGATACGTTTGGTGCCGAAACAGTCGGTTCTTCCAAAGCGTCAGTATGATCCGCTTTTTGCAGAGGAAGATCAACGGTGAAAGTCGTACCGATGCTTTTCT
Source organism: Solobacterium sp. (assembly GCA_016284975.1). Classification (GTDB taxonomy): domain Bacteria; phylum Bacillota_I; class Bacilli_A; order Erysipelotrichales; family Erysipelotrichaceae; genus Bulleidia. The sequence goes on along the minus strand of JAEEPV010000102.1, from coordinate 2,734 downwards.
GGCTTTCGACTGTAATGGTTCCACCCATCAGATCAACCATGTTTTTTGTAATGGCCATTCCAAGCCCGCTTCCACCATAGCGGTTTGTGGTGGTCGCATCCTCCTGGGAGAACGGTTCAAACAGTTTTGGAATGAAGGATTCATCCATTCCGACACCGGTATCCTTCATCGTAAAGTGAAGTATTCTCGTATCATCGTTATTATCACATTGTTCCACAGTGAAGGTTACTGTTCCCGGCGAATCCGTGAATTTGACCGAATTGCCCAGGATGTTGATGATAATCTGCCGGAGACGCAAAGCATCACCAACGAAATAATCATCAGTCTGTCCGATCGTTCGGCTGTCATAGGTAAGACCTTTGTCCTCACACTGACCGTGAATGATGATATTGATTTGTTCCACCATTTCACGGAAGGAGAATTCTTCTGCTTTCAGTACCATGCGCCCGGATTCAATTCGGCTCATGTCCAGAATGTCATTGATCAATGCAAGCAGATGACGCGCACTGGAGCCAATTTTTTCCAGTTCATCACGGGTATGCTGAGGAATATTGGTTTCATGTAGGGCAATATTATCGAGTCCGATGATTGCGTTCATCGGAGTCCGGATCTCGTGGCTCATGGAACTGAGGAATGCTGTCTTTGCGGCATTGGATTCTTCCGCCTTGGTCAGTGCTTCAGAAAGAGCACGGTTCTGTTCCATTTCCTCCGCATCTGCCGGTCGACATCAGAGAATCCGATTCCTATTCCGTGGACGATCTGATCATCTCGTTCTGCAATCGTACGGACACCGGCAATTCGAACCATTTCATACTGTTCTACTCCGTCTTTATCCGTCAGATATCTGTATGACAGCATTTCCTCTTTCGAAAGACCTTCACGAATATTGCTCGGATCGACGAAATTGAGGAATCCCTTCCGGTAAGCCTCCGACACATAGTTTTCCGCATACTTCCTGAATTCATCCCGGAAGCTGAACGTTTTGCCTTCCCATATATTTTCATCAGAGAGTTCTGCTGCAGCCCGTACACAGGTGCACTCATCACGGTCAAGGTCAACGAAGTATATACTTCGGTAATCAGCTGCCATGGCAGTGATCATACCGTCTCTGTTTTTTATGTCCGTCATTGCCTGAGAGAGATCGGCGGAAGCGTTGAAACTGTCATGTGTTACGGACTGAAGAACGTGATAAACGTCCTCTATTTCATCCCCGGTATTGATGTTCAGCGCATCCAGAAGCTGCAGGTTGTTTTTTCGGTCTTCTTCTGTGTCATATGCAAATTTTCCGGCGCATTGGGATAATTCATTAATGGGCTTCGTAATGCGTTTACGAACAATGTAAAAGTCGAGAATCAGCACAATGATCCCAATTCCGATCAGGATCAAAGAAAGCCGCAGGGTAAAAGCGATATCCATCCCGGATAGAACATCCATTGAAAAATCAACACATGCTGTACAGGCATAGCTTCCGTCACTTCGGAATACCGGGCGTGTATAGGTAAACAGATAACCATCATTCTTGGTCTGTTCTGAATAGCCGGCGATCTGCTTTCCTGCCATTACGTCTTCCAGATGAGACTTATACGGTTCTTCCATCTCATCAAGACTCCATACGTAGCCAGGATCATATCCCTCTCCGTCTTTCCACCAATCCGCATCAAGATCGATGACGACATGACCGCCATCCTTTTCAAAACGGTAGAAATACATATAAAGAATGTCCGGGTAATTATCCCGAAGCGTATAAAGATAATTAACAGTATCTACATATTCCGGCAGGGCAAAGTTCTTTTCCATATATTCGTCGACTTTGTCACCGTCTACCGCATTGACCATAAGCTGTGTGACGCCCTGAGCCATACGGGTATACTGATTGATCATGCGGCTGTAAAACCGCTGGTAAACAAGAGGAATCATGACCCCCATGATTACCAGCATACTGGTGACAAACAGCAGTGGCAGTCGTATCGATAATGACTTCAGAGAGTGCTTTTTCATATTATTGTCTCCTGATACCGTTCGGTGGGAAGTAATGTAATATCTGCTGGTTTCAGTTTCTGAATTAATCCGTTTCGGAGTTGGATGTGTGTATTTTTATGGCTATAAACAATGCTTTGTATTTCCATTATATGATACCTGGATTCTCTTTCTCCATGGCTCTGAAGAAAGAATGATATAGAGTAAGGTTTGAATACAAAAGAAAAATCCGTCTCCTGGTTAAGGCGGATCCGTTTATATGGGTGATGTCAGACAGCCTGCTTTGTACGGACCGTCTGTACAGTATCGATATAGTTTTGGAATACTGGTTTTCAACGTTGAAATCAATGTCTTCTTTATAGTTCCTCCATAAGAGCTTTTGCCCCATTTGAAAACCGTTCTGTTTGTAATTGTCTGAACTCTCAGATCGTTTTACGGAATTCGTTCGGCGTTTTACCGGTCTGTTTTTTGAACACTCTGGAGAAATGCGCAAGATCCATAAATCCGACCTGATCTGCGATATCTCCGATTCTCAGACTCGGATCCTTCATCAGTTCCTTTGCGTGACGGATGCGGATCCGGTTCAGAACTTCTGAGAAGTTCTCGTTCTGAACACTGTTGATCAGCTTCGAAAGATGCCAGGGACTGACGAATACCTGTTCCGCAACATCATTCAGCTGCAGTTTTTCCCGGTAGTGTTCTTCCATGTAAGCAAGTGCATTGCGGACGATGAAGTTTCCGGCAGTGCCGCTTTCCT
>JAEEPV010000101.1 GCA_016284975.1 Solobacterium sp. | reverse complement strand
TCCAGGCGGTAATGCGGTAAACGTTGCGGTTCATACTGCCAGAAGCGGTGTAGATGCGGAGTATCTGGGCGCATTCGCGGATGATTTTTATGCAGAGCTTCTGCAGAAAGCGCTTGAGGTAAATGGTGTCCGTTATGACCGGTGCCCTGTTATACCGCACAGTATCACCAAACAGTGTGTATATGATGTGATTAACGGAGAACGGACATTTGTTGAAGTGATCGCGGGCGAATTCTGGGCAGGGCCGATTCAGCTGAAAGAGCGAGAACTGGAAATCCTTCGGGAAGCTTCTGTAATCGTTAGCAGTGTTAATGCTAAGATACCGGAACAGCTCAAAACAGTAGAAGAACTGCCGGCAGTATTTGCGTATGATTTCGGCGAAAAAGAAAAGTACCGTTCGGAAGAATACTATGATCTGATGTTTGGGAAAATCGACCTGGCAATGTTTTCCTGCAGGCCGATGAGCACAAACGAATTCCGTGAATTTGCGGATTCCCTTCATCGGCGTGGTGCGGTTCACGTGCTTGCGACTATGGGGGCGGACGGACAAATGATTTCCAATGGTACGGAAGTTGTACATGGTTCCGTAGAGAAAGTAATTCCCCGTGATACAATGGGCGCAGGAGATTCTTTTCTGTCTGCAGTTATTCGTTCGCTGTGGATGAATGGATGGCAGAAAGGAAAACCGATGCCAGAAGACGCACTCTCAGAAGCGCTTCGGGAAGGAAAGCGATTATCCAGTGAAAACTGTCTTACGCCGGGAGGTTTTGGCAGTTAGGGGTCTTCAATAAGGAATCTGAGAACGGGGAATACTATGAATAACATCAAAGGATTACGACTTGATAAAGGCATTCCGATGCCGCTTTATGAACAGCTGAGACAGGGACTTCTTGCGGCAATCATGGACGGAACGATTCCGACCGGAAGTAAAATGCCGACAGAAGAGGAGCTGTGTGAAGCTTACGGCATATCAAGGCCGGTTGTCCGGCAGGCTTATAAAGCGTTGATTGAATCCGGTCATGTTGAGCGGCGCCGCGGCGCTGGAACCTTTGTTCGTTCTTCCAACAGCAGAGGTCGCTTTATCGATAAGCAGCTCAGCTATAAGGAAGAAATGGCCGTGCTGGGATTCACTCACAAAACCGTACTGTTGAAAAAGGAATGGCTTGACGCAAAGGAGGTATTTTGCGGCACCAATATTCCGTATTCCGGCCGGGTGTTTCGTCTGGTACGTATGCGGTATGCTGAAGAGAAACCGTTTGTACTGGTAGAGAATTATATACCGGAATCCGTTTTTCCGGATATTGACACATATGATTTTGAACAGAATTCTCTGTATGAAACGATGGAACGGGAATACGGGGAACATGTTGTACGTTCCCATCGAAAAATCGCAGCGATTCTAGCAGATTGTCTGATTGCCGAAAAACTGGAGATCAAAGAGAACGCACCGGTCATGTATGTTGAAAACCTGGTTTTTGATCAGTATGAAAGAGCAATCGATCTCAGCCGGGAATATCTTGACGGCGAGACAAAGACATTTGAGTTTGAGGTATTCAATTCATGAATAAGCGGGGCAGACATATCTGTCCCCGGAGGTTAATAAAAATGACAGGAATTATAATCACCGGACACGGAACGTTTGCGTCCGGGCTTTCAGCGAACGTAAAAATGCTTGCGGGAAATTCGATAGAACTGACAGCGCTTGATTTTACAGATCAGAAACCACCTGAAGTTCTGGAAGAGGAGATTGCGGTCGCAATCGAAAAGTATGACAGTTCTTCCGTGATTATCATATTGACTGATATTATGGGCGGGACTCCGTACATGAAAGCTTCAGCATTAAGCGTGAGAAATCCAAAGGTTCGAGTGATATCCGGTGCCAATGCGCCGCTGCTTCTGGATCTTGTAATCCGAAACATGTCCGGCACTGACGCAGAAGATCCGGATGAACTGGCAGAGAGTCTTTTGAAAACAGGAGAGGAAGCATTGACGATCTTCCGTTATGAACCTGCCGAAAATGGGGAACCGGAAGACGGAGACGGAATTTGAATGATTCGTACGGTAATCTTTGATATGGACGGCGTTCTGATCGACAGTGAGATCGTATATCTGCGCCATCAGAAAAAGAAGCTGGAAAAGAAATATCCCTGGATCAAAGAAAGCGATTTGTATCCTCTGGTTGGGATGGATAACAACGAAGATAAATACTTTATGGCAGACCTGCTGGGAGGAGATGCGGAAGACCCGACATTTCTGCAGGAACTGAAGGAAGTATATTCGGGAGTGGAAATTAGTTATCCGGAGATTATGAGGCCAGTGGTCCCTTCTCTTTTGAAGTCTCTGAAGGAACAGGGGCTGAAAATCGCGCTTGCCTCCAGCAGCCGTATGGATAACATTCTGGAAGTACTGACTTCCTGTAAGATCCGGGAGTTTTTTGACTTTGTTGTCAGCGGCGAACAGTTTGTGCATTCCAAGCCGGATCCGGAAATCTATTTTCATGTAATGAAGGCTCTGGAAGTTCAGCCTGAAGAATGTCTGATTATAGAAGACTCGACCTATGGAGTGACTGCTGCTCATCGGGCAGGGGCTCATGTAATTGCGGTAAGAGACGATCGGTTCTGTTTTAATCAGTCTCTTGCGGATTACCAGATTAATTCGCTTGAAGAAGTACTGCAGTATATCTGAAAAAAGACACTGTTCACATATGGATTCAAAATGTGTTCAGTGTCTTTTAATGTGCATATGAATCAGCGTTCCAACGGGAATGGTACGGTAGGCCGGAAGTGGAAGTAATCATTATTGTAGATCAGTCTTGATATGGTAAAGAGATTCTGAACTTCAATATTCCGGGCTTTGACCTCTTCCTCGCTGAGGGTATTGTCAAAGGAATCGTCAGAGGCATCATACGCACCATTATCGGTGATCCAGCTTCCATTGGGGAAGATCACCAATTCCGAAGAAGGATCGAAATAATCCGTTCCGACATAAATGCGTGGTTCATATGGAAGACCGATCAGATTCAGCGTTGTTGGCAGGATATCGAAGGTGCTGTTGATCCGATCAAGTTTCGTCGGGGTCATGGAAGACGTGTAGAAGATCAGCGGTGTACGGTCTTCATCAAAACCGTTAAGACGGTCGGCTTCCTGGCCTCCGTAATCCGCTAGATCCTTAATCGGCGTTTCCAGCGGGTGGTGGTCCGCGAACAGTATGATCAGAGTATTATCCAGTTTTCCTGCTTCCTCCAGCTGATTCAGCAGGTATTCCATTGCCTTGTCGAGTTCCATGGATTTCGAAAGATACCGCTGTACGTTAATTGGATAATCCGGATGTACGGCACTGATTTCATTCAGGTACCGGTTTCCAAGCTCACTGCCCTGATCATAGGGGAAGTGTGTGCTGGAAGTGACATAGAGGGTGAAGAATTTATCCTGATCAATCCAGTAGGGGACCGTCAGTTCCATCATCTCCAGATCAGACTGCCATCCCCACAGGCGGGTGTAGTTCAGATCATCATAGTTCATATATGCCTGACAGCCGCTGTTGGAATACAGAATACGGCGGTCATAGTATTCATCGATCCAGTTATGATAGGCACTGGTATAGTAGCCCGCATGTTCAAACTGATTGAAGATGCTGTTGGCCCAGTCGTTCGTTGCCCATTGGTTCGGAGTACAGACATCGGACATCGGCACGAGTGAGATCTCAGAGACAAACTCACTCTCACCGGTGGCACAGGAGAACTTCGGCGTATAGTGATGCGTAAAGTCCCATCCTTCTTCTTTCATTTTATAAAGGTTCGGTGTCAGTTCCGGGTCAATCCCCATATAATCAAAGGCTTCCACCATGATATAGACAACGTTGTAATCCTTAAATAATCCGGTTGCTTCATTGTATTCACTGACCGGACGGGACATCAGGTAGGTATCGATCTTTTTAAGATCTTCGTTTTCTTCCTGATCCCGGATGGCAGCCCAGGCACTGTCATCGATATCCGCGCGTCTTGACGGAACTTCTTCTCCCTTCGGATCAGCAGTTACCTCAGGTGTCGGCTGCGGTGTTTCTTCTGTCACCAGAAGTTCGGTATCATCGTGATTGATCGAGCAGATATCGAGAATCAGAAAGCGGGATAGTCCAAATTCCCGAATCGAACGATCAATAAAGTTCGGGTTTTTGTAGAGCCGGACAAGAGGAGTTCCAGCGATCGTAAGAAGTGCAATGGCCTCTGCGGCGATGATTCCTGCCGCAAAGAGAATCATACGTTTTGGGTGCTCCATCGCTTTATAAGTCACACGGTAAGACCACAGGGTGGTAATCAGCGGCGGAACAAGCGCAAGATAATAGACCGGTTTGATCAGGCTGATAAACGGTGCGACATATTCTCCGATACGGCCTGCACCATCCACGGTGGCTTTGACAGACATGTAGGAACCGTAGTAATTCATGAACTGCAGCTGCGTAATGGCATAGACGGCAAAAGCCCAGCAGAACAGATTGACCAGAAACTTGCCGCTGTGCTCATTGAATAATGCGGCAAAAACTGCCAGAAGAGCACAGATGGTAATGGTGAACAGTTCGATCCGGAAAAATGAAAGACCGAAAAAAGAAGGGAATGTCAGAACGCGAAACAGAGATTCGATCAGCAGGAAGTTGAATGAAAGCTGCAGAAACGAGATCAGTATAAAAGTACACTTTTTCCTCATGGAAGAAATTTTACCTCATGTTTTTACCGGAAAAACATAAAAAAACACTCTTTTCCATTAAAATAATCACATGGATATCAAAAAGTATTTTCCTGGATTGTTATGCTTCGCACTTCTTATGCTCGGTTTTGGAACTGGTACGCTGGCAGTCGTATTATCCGTATCGTGGGCATATGTGGCAGTCAAAATTGTGAATCATTATATTTTGAAAAAGAAACCGGAGGATCAAAACGAATGAGTATTGTTGTTATCGCTGTTCTGATCATCGGCACCAGTCTGCTGGTGCAGTGGGCGAGTAAATTATGAGTGTCGTTGCAGGAGGCACCTACCGCCATTACAAGGGAAATCTCTATACCGTGATTGGGGTGGCAAAACACAGCGAAACGCTGGAAGAGATGGTTGTATATCGGGCTGAGTATGGAGAACATGGTCTCTGGGTCCGTCCGAGAGCGATGTTTGAGGAAACGGTGGAGGTAAACGGTGAAATCGTTCCGCGGTTTGCGTATGTAGGAAAAGAATGACAGGCTTCGGCCTGTTTTTCTGTACCGTAAGAAAGATATAATTCCGTTGAAGGGAACAATGCGGATGAATCGGGCAAAAAACAGATACTGGATGATTGTTGCCGCAGGATGCGGACTGATCGGAACCTGTCTGGGACTAGGGATCAATATTTCTGGCCTGTTTTTTTCCGCGATTGCGGATGAATTCCAGACCGGTATGGCCGAGGTGTCCGCTTCTCTGACAATTTACAATCTGGTTCATGCCTTTGTGGGTATGAGCGCTCCGTTTTTTCTGAAACGGTTTCGTCTGAAAAAAATGCTGGCAGCCGGTACCGTGCTGCAGTTTATTTCTACGTTTCTGCTGTCAAAGGCAAACGGTCTGCCTGCCTTGTGGCTGCTCAACGCATTACGGGGAACGGCTGCCGGTATGATCGGTACGGTGACCGTGACGATGATTATCAACTACTGGTTCAATCAGAATAACGCTTTGATGACCAGCATTGCCATGTGTTTCTCCGGACTTGCAGGCGCGTTGCTTTCTCCGCTCATTTCCGGAATCATTGCCGGAAGCGGATGGCGGGTTGCCTATCAGGTTACAGCCTTGCTGGTGCTGGTGTTCAATCTTCCTGCGATCCTTTTACCGATTACACTCAAACCGGAAGAAGCCGGCATGAAGCCCTATGGGGAGAAACAGAAGAATGTGATTGCGGAGCCATCCGAGAAAGGAACGAAGATATCAGCCGGACTGTTTGCACTTGTAATCCTTTTTGGAATCACTTCTTCCGCCGTTACCGCATTTCCACCGCATTTTGCCGGACTTGCGGAATCCTATCAGCTTGCGGCGGCAGGTGCGCTGATGGTAAGTGCGGGAATGATAACCAACTCATTTGGAAAGATCCTCATTGGTCGGCTGATTGACCGTTACAATCTGAAATTTTCCATACGGCTGTTTACGGCAGGGGTTCTGCTTGGCGCTTTCGGCCTTCTGCTGGGAAGAAACGACATTGTTCTGATTCTTTCTTCAGCACTGTATGGCCTTGCCTATGGAATCGCAATGGTAGCACTGGTTTCTTTGACAAGAGAGCTGTTCGGAACCGCGCAGTACAGTCGTGTCTATCCAAAGGCGGCACTTGCCAGCACGCTCTCCAATGCGATTTTCACTACGGTGGCAGGAGGCGTATATGACCGGTACAGCAGTTATACTCCCATGATCACGTTTCTGATTATTCTGATTATCGCGACATTACTGCTGGCAGAAGCAGCTTATCGGATTCACGACCTTACTGTCCCTAAAATCTGAAAGAAGGATATGTTTTTTAGTATAATTAGGTTATTCGAATCAATCATCAGCTTGGGGAATCAATAACAGGAGAGAGAAGTATGTTTAAGGGTCTAACAAAAACAGAGAGAGCGTGGGTATTGTACGATGTCGGCAACAGCGCATATACGATGCTGGCATGTTCTCTGATTCCGATCTGGTTCAAGGAACTCGCAATTGGCACCAATCCGGGACAAATCACCGGAGATAAGGCAACCGCGTATTATTCAATCTCCGTAGCGATCGTAACAGTTATTGTTGCGGTGCTCGGACCGGTCTGTGGCGCAATTGCAGATCACAAGGATATGAAGAAGATCTTCTTTACAACTTCGATGGCGCTCGGTGTAATTGGCTGTATTCTGAACGGATTTGCACCGACATGGATGGCATTCCTGGTCATCTTTGTGCTTGCGAAGATTTTCTATTCCGCATCTCTTACGTTCTACGATTCCATGTTGAATGACGTTACAACAGAAGATCGGATGGATCAGGTATCCTCTTATGGTTATGCATGGGGATATATCGGTTCCTGTATTCCGTTTACCATCGCATTGCTGGCGTATGTATTCAGCGGTGGACTGGGTGAAAACCTGGCAATTATGCCATATAACGTGGGCAAGATCATCGGCTTTACCGTTACAGCGGTATGGTGGTTTCTCGTTACGGTTCCTCTGATTAAAAACTACAAGCAGATCAATTATGTAGAACGGGAAAAAGGTGCTGTTCGCAAGGTATTCGTAAAGATCGGCAACACCCTGAAGCGGATTGCGACAGAAGATCGGAAAGTACTGTACTTCCTGATCGCGTTCTTCCTTTATATCGATGGTGTCGGAACTATTATTGATAACTGTATCAACATCGGTACCGACCTTGGTCTTCCGACTGTTGGTCAGGTTGTATTCCTGCTCGCAACGCAGATTGTTGCCTGGGGCGGCTCACTGGTGTTTGCACGTCTGTCCAAGAAGTATGATACGGTAACACTGATTCTGGTATGCATCGTCGGTTACTTCCTGGTATGTATCTATGCACTGACGCTGAAGACGCTGCTTCATTTCGGAATCCTTGCGTTTGGTGTCGGCTGCTTCCAGGGCTCAATTCAGTCGCTTTCAAGGAGCTACTTCTCTAAGATCATTCCGGCTGAAAACTCCGGTGAATACTTCGGTATCTATGATATTTTTGCAAAAGGCGCAAGCTTCCTTGGTTCTGCGGTTATCGCAGCAGTCAAGCTGGCAGGCGGTACGATCAATATCGCGGTTGCTTCACTTGCAATCTTCTTCGCGGTTGGCTTCATTTTCCTCCGGATGTCCGATCAGGCACCGTCCGCAAGAAAAACCTCCTGATCGGGAATATCTGATTCATATATACAGTGGTTCTATAATCGATAGGACCACTGTTTTAATTCTGCGGGCTGAAAATATCTGCGAACAAAAAATTCCTGTGAAACAAGAGTTCTCATTATAAAATTAGTGAGCGTAAAAAAGGGAGAAATTATGATATTACTTGCATTGTTTCTGAGTCCGGACAGAGCAGTCCTATACTGGTTATCGCTGTCCATTGCGTATTATTTTGTTCTGAAAAAAATGAATCTGAGAACATGGACCTGTGTGATTCCGTTTGTCGCAGACTGGGAGTTTTCACATGTAGTGTTCAGCCGGATGCGTACGTTCTACCGTCCGTTTGCGATTTCGGCTATTTTCGCAACAGCCGCAATGTATCTTGGTCTGGAAGAAAACCTCGGATGGATCTATTTGATTTTGGCAACGATCGTATATGGTGTGTTTCTGGCACGTCTTTACTGGCAGATTGCCAAATCATTTGGAAAAGGGATTCTGTTTCGGATTGGCATGATTCTTGTGCCGTTCATTTTTCTTCTGATTCTTGGACTTGGGAAAGCAATATATACACCATTGAAATTGAAACAGTTAAAAGAGTATCCGCTGCTATACCGTATCCTCTACTATCTTGTAATTGGCGGGATTTCCGTGGCAGAAATCGTGATACTGATGCTTGTGGTTGGTTTTTTTACAATCCGTACCACGCCCCCTGCCATTCTGGTCTATAAGAATCTGTCTGACATAGGGGAGAAGACAGCTGGAATAAAAGGAAATAACGAGTATCTTACCCGTGAAGAAATGATGGGAAGTGACTATAACTATGTTTCTACGGTTACCCCTTCACGTGAACATTTTTATCCGGATCATTCCAATGATCAGGAAGCGGTTGTCCTGGTATATGTAGTAGGCTCGAATCTTGAAAACAAAGGTGGTCTTGCTTCGGCGAATATCGCGCAGATGATCGATGCGACAAAGAAGGGTGAAGGGCTGACTTTTGTACTGCAGGCAGGAGGTTCCAGGCGCTGGTTTACACAGGGAATCGGCGAAGGTACTTACGGCCGCTATACCATTCATGGAGGAAAACTCAATAAGGAAATGGATCTTTCGGATGACATGAGTATGTCAGACAAAGAGAGCCTTAAGGATTTCCTGATCTGGGCAAAGGAACAGTATCCAAGCCGGAGAACCATGCTGGTTCTGTGGGACCATGGCGGAGGTGTTGCGGCAGGATATGGCCATGATGATCTGAATGCGAAACACAGCGAAGAAGCGGGTGAAGAAACCATGCAGGTTTATGAGATTCTGGATGCGCTCAAAACATCCGGGATTCGTTTTGATCTCATCGGATTTGATGCCTGTCTCATGCAGGACATTGAGATTGCCGCATCGATGGAACCATACACGGATTATTATCTTGCGTCCGAGGAAACGGAAGGTGGCTATGGCTGGTACTATACTTCAGCTTTTGGCAGACTTGCGGAAAATCCCGGAATCTCAACCGAGGAGTTTGGAGCAGAGATGCTGTCCTGTTTTGATCAATACAATACGATTATCGCGGATGGCAAAACCGATACTGCCTCAACACTTTCTCTGATCGATACCACGCTGGCAAAACCTGCATATGAGCAGCTTTGCGGTCTGCTGGAAAAAGCAGATCAGGCATTCCGGGAAAGCTCCGGTTCCTATGCGGATATGGCGGCTTCCGGAATGAATGCATATAACTTCAGCAATAATTTACAGATTGATCTTATCGACTATCTCAGCATACTGGAAAAAGCGGATTATGATGATTCAATCGCAAGCGATGAAGAAATCAGTTCTGTCATCAACGCAATTCGTTCCTGCATTCTGATGCGCAATAAAAACTCTGCGGAAGGAATCAACGGAATGGCGTTTGCTTTCCCTTACAAGTCACTTTATCTGTATGGCGATACCAGTAAAAATCTCGGCAAAATGTCTCTTAACACACAGCAGAGCGTATTCAATGATTTCTTCAGCATCATGGCTGCTCAGAAGAAAAAGGCAGCGGAGAACGGAAAGACGGGAAGCACAGGTGCTTCCGCAACTACCACGTCTGATCTGTTGAATGAATTAGCCAACAGTCAGGATTACACGCAGGAGAGCTGGTATGTAAAAGGCTTTGAGGATTATGACGACACCGATGCGATTATTGATATTCCGCTTCAGGAATCAGAGAACGGCTATCAGATCCAGCTTCCGGAAAACGTCTGGAATATTATTGCCGACTGTAAAACGGCTGCTTATGAAAAGTACAAAATCGATGAGGAAAATACTGGTCTCAGATACCTCGGTACCGATTATATCGGTGATGGAACAGGAGATGCGAATGGACATCCGATGATCAATATGGATGGATACTGGGTTTGCGTTGACGGTCAGATCATCTGTTATGAAGCAGATCAGGTACGGGCTTCTAAAGCAGGAACGGTATTTACAGGGAAAGCCCGGGCCCGATTGAATGATCGGGAAGACATCGTGCTGTACATTGAATGGGAACCGGCGAAAGAAGGATCCGAAGCGGAGCGAATCGGTCATATCATAGGATATGATAATGAATCTTCCGCATTGATCGGTTCACTGTTTGATACCAAGGGAATGCTCTCATTGAAGGCAGGTGACACCATTCAATTTATCTTTAGCGAGTATGATTCAGAAGGAAATCTGATCGGGAGTGAGCCGGAAGGCAAACAGATCTATGTAACTTCTCAGGAGCGTCTGAAAGTGACAGATAAACTGATGGAAGGAAGTGACATCGTATTTAACGGCGTCCTCACCGACATCTATCAGAGAATTATGACAACGGAATCCGTTGAAATGCATGTTGGCGAAAACTGAAAAAAGAAAGATGAAAAAGAACCCGGAGCGAAAACTCCGGGTTAGATTTTCAGCGCCATAGATACAGCGCGTTCCTTTTCAGCATAGGTTTCAGGGTCACGGTCTGATACGGCAAGGTGTTTGATTCCGTTCAGCAGAATTTCTGCCGAACCGCCGCCATCCAGATGAATCGCATTGGTCATTCCCAGCTGTACCGCAATGTCCGCGCTTTCCGCCAGGGTCGCACCGCAGCTGCCTTTTCCAGGCTGATAACCATATTTTCCGGCTCCTTCAAGCCAGAGAATCATCGGTTTCTGATCGCGGTTTGTTCCAAGCAGAATTCTCGGAGCACGGTCTTTGCTGAAATGAATCGGATAAAGTGTCGGGGGATAGGAAACGGTCCAGAAGGCACGGGTATCGTGAAACTTCGATACGAAGTGATCCGTTTTGATTCCGTTTATGACAGCACTGTTTCCTCCCTGAATGCCGAAAAGAATGTGTTCAAATCCATGAAAGATGATCGGGGAACCGCTTATCCGCGGCTTTTCGCTGCAGTGAATCACAAAACCGGAGGATGGGATCGGTGTATGCCCGCCGGTACAGAATGCGGTAAGTGTTCTTCCGGTTATGACAAGATCATATCCGCCCCGTGGTGTATGTGTATGGTCCGGGCGGGAATAAAAGACACAGTTGTTTCCGTTCTGATAGACGGTTCCATCGATCTCGACGGTGATCTCACTTAGTAAAACGCTTCGGATCGTTACCGATCCTTCCTCTGCAACAAGCAGAGCTTCCCGGCTGAACAGCGGAGGAGAAAAAAGAGCTCCGTCTTTTACGCACATCCCGATTGTTGTACCGATCACATCGAACGGAGTTGTGATATCAAGCGGTGTCATGGTGAAAAAAGACACGTTGACGCAGAGCTGTGAAGATGGGCTCTTACTCAGAAAGCCGAGTGTTTTTCCGACCGGCAGTACAGAAAGAAACGGCAGTTTTCCCGAAACAACGGTAATGCAGCCCGCATCATTCAGTACCTCAAAAAGCTTTTGTGTGGATTCATCAGTAAAGCAAAGTGTTCGATGATGAAGATGAACATGCATGCGGAATCGCTGGGACAGATAGGATTCATCTGTAAAAAACTGTGTGTTTCCAATGACCTTCTGCGATGGAAGTTCAAATCCCTCCGGAATCCGGAACAGGATAATTGTGCCCAGAAGAAAACCGTATCGGGGAATGATGTAATCCCGATAGAGTTCCGAAACCTGATCAAACGCATCTTTGGGATCACTGGGTTCGAAAAAGGAAAACTCCTTCCAGCTGTCGGCTGTTACCGCCTGTACGCGCTGAATCACACCGTTCTGATACGTAATTGTATGAATATCACTTTGTATCATCTGCCATTACTATGATAGGACAATTCCGATGATTCCGGTAAACCCATCGGGTATATGATGGAAGCCGGGAGGAATTATGAAACGTTATTTAATTTGTATATCCGTATTTACGCTGGCGATACTAACAGCCTGCGGGAAAGCAGAAAATACCGATACCAGACAGAAGGAAGAGGAAGTCTCCTCAGAAGTGAGTACGGAAACCGAACCGGCAGAGGATGCCAGCCCGGTTACAGCCTCATCGGGAGAACTGCTCTACCAGGGTCATGCCAGCCTGCGTATCACAACACCGGAAAACAAAGTGATCTATATTGATCCATATGCGCCGGAGGGCTATGACAAACCCGCCGATCTGATTCTGATTACACATGATCATTACGATCATAACAATCCGGAACTTGTGCATGAGCGGGCCGAAGACTGCAGAGTCATTACCGCTTCAGACGCCCTGCGTGAAGGAATACATCAGACGTTTGATCTTGGTTATGTCAAAGTTGAGGCCACAGAAGCCGGAAACAATCCGAATCATGATATCCATTCCTGTGTCGGCTACGTAATCACGCTGTCTGACGGAATAAAGATTTATGTCAGCGGAGATACCAGCACCGTCGATCAGATGAACGACCTGAAAGAAGAACAGATTGATTATGCATTTCTGTGCTGTGACGGACAGTTCAACATGGATCTGGAAGAAGCGGGTTCGTGTGCGGATCGGATTCAGGCAAGACATGTGATTCCATATCATGTGATCGTACAGGACGGTATTTACTTTGACCGTGCAAGAGCGGAATCCTTTCCGGCAGACAATCTGCTTGTAGTAAATGAAGGAGAAACCATTCCGCTGACAAAGGAATAGAGAAATTCAGCGGGGGATCAGAAACGGATAACCGGCTTTCTGATATGTCCGAAAGGATCGGAATCATTTTGCTTGGCAAGGCCGTTTTGAAAGTGTTAGCTTTAACTAAATTGAAAGTGTAAATGCTGGTTTTACAGAGGTGAGTTATGGATCAAACTATTCTGATGGGAATTCTGATTCCGTTTATTGGTACTGCGGCCGGTGCTGGCTGTGTATTTTTCATGAAGCACAATCTCAGCCGTACAGTAGAGCGTGCTCTGATGGGTTTTGCAAGCGGGGTTATGGTTGCGGCTTCTATCTGGAGTCTGCTGATTCCGGCAATGGAACAGTGTGTTGAAATGGGGAAGATGGCGTTTCTTCCGTCTGTGATCGGATTCTGGATCGGTATTCTGTTCTTGTTGTTTTTAGACAGTGTGACGCCGCATCTTCATCTGAATTCGGAAGAGGCAGAGGGTCCTCACAGCAGGCTGAAAAAGACAACGATGATGGTGCTTGCGGTAACGCTCCATAACATTCCGGAAGGTATGGCCGTAGGTGTGGTATATGCGGGTTATCGCTCCGGCAGTGCGCTGATTACAG
The DNA here is from genome assembly GCA_016284975.1 of Solobacterium sp. Taxonomy (GTDB): domain Bacteria; phylum Bacillota_I; class Bacilli_A; order Erysipelotrichales; family Erysipelotrichaceae; genus Bulleidia. The sequence continues at coordinate 4,369 of JAEEPV010000101.1, read as the reverse complement.
CGGGCGGTGCGCTGGCACTGGCACTTGGTATCGCAATTCAGAACTTTCCGGAAGGTGCGATCATTTCCATGCCGCTTCATGCGGAAGGAAAATCCAAAGCAGAAGCGTTCGGACTGGGTGTTCTTTCCGGTGCGGTGGAACCGATCGGAGCGCTCCTGACGATTCTTGCTTCAAAGGCAATTACTCCGTTCATGCCGTATTTTCTGAGCTTTGCGGCAGGCGCAATGCTGTATGTTGTGGTAGAAGAACTGATTCCGGAAATGTCGGAAGGAGAACACTCCAATATCGGTGTTCTCATGTTTGCACTGGGCTTTACCCTGATGATGACACTGGATGTCGCACTTGGATAATAAGTACGTTAAGATAGAAGAGATCAGGAGAATTAACAACTATGGCATCTACCGGAAAATGTGAGTACTGCGGTTCGACATTACTGTCAACGGATCGGCTATGTCCGCAGTGCGGAGCACCGAATCCAAACTATATCGAACCGATGGAACGGACGGTATTCCTTCCCAAAACGATCGAGGAACTGAAGGAATACTGTGCGGAGCGTGGTATGCCGCTGCTGCGGATGCGATTCTTTATCGGAGAAAACTTTCAGGAGCCAAAAGCGTTTGGTATTTATAAAGACGGAGATGAATACGTTGTTTACAAGAACAAGGCCAATGGGCAGCGGGCTGTCCGCTATCGCGGACCGGATGAAGCCTATGCGGTAAATGAACTGTTTGAGAAGCTGTTGGAAGAATGTCATAACCGAGGCATCTATCCGGATGGAAAACCAGTCGGCGATGAGAAACCTTCAAACAAAAAAAGCTTCCTGAAGAAACTGATTATTCTTTATCTGGTGATATTTCTCGGTGCGGCTGGCGGAAGTTTTCTTTATTCGCATATTGCACACCAGCATGACGGCTATTACCAGATCAATAATAATATTTACTATCACTACGGGGATGACTGGTATGCGGATTCGGGATCCGGGTGGTATGAACTTGACACTGAACCGGTTGCGGACTACGAGGATTACTACGTTGGAAGTGATTATGATTCGGACTGGGGTGTTTCGGATTTCAAGCAGTCCAGTACCTATCAGGAAATCCGGGAGAGCCATTCTTCGGATTCTTCCGACTATGACTCCTGGGATTCCAGTGATACAGATTGGGATTCTGACTGGTAAATAATGAACTTCTCTGAACAGGAGAAGTTTTTGAAAGAGAGAAAGCGCATGAAAAAAATACTGATGATACTGAATATCCTGGCTGCGATGATTTTGACGGGATGTGGCAAAAGTACAGAACCGGAAGCGATTCAAAAAATCAAAAAAGCCGGTGTACTGCGGGTAGGGGCAACCGGTGATTATCAGCCGATGTCCTTTCTGGATCCTTCAACCGGAACCTACGTCGGATTTGATGCTGCCCTGGCAGAAGATCTTGCAGAATCGCTTGGTGTAAAGGTTGAATATGTGCCGACTTCCTGGCCGACACTGATGGAAGATACACTTGCCGGAAAGTTTGATCTGGCACTGTGCGGAATCACGATCACAGATGCGAGAAAAGAACAGGCACTGATGTCGGATGGATATCTTGGAAATGGAAAAACCGTTCTTTGCAGAGCAGAGGATGCCGGAATCTATACCAGTCTTGAGGCAATCAACCGGCCGGAAGTCAGAGTGATGGAAAACCCGGGCGGACTCAATGAGAAGTTCGCAAGGGAAAATCTTCCGGAAGCAGAACTCATCATTCATGATGTGAATGAAGAGATACCGGGTTTGATTGCGCAGGGAGAGGCGGATGTCATGATCACGGAGATTCTGGAGGCCGGGTATTACTGTGCAAAGGATGACCGGCTTGCGGCGCCTCTGATCAATGATCCGTTCACCCGCGGACAGCTGGGTGCACTTTTGCCGAATGGAAGCGAAGAGCTGCTGGAATATATAAATGCGTTTATTGCAGAAGAGCGGGAAAGCGGACGGCTGGAAGAATTGGCGCAGCAGTATATCTATGGAAAAGATGTGGAAGCGGAAACGATTCCTTCGTCTGATCCGGTACCGGCGCTGCAGCCGTAAGAAAGGGAGTACGGAGATGAATGGAGAAATGTATGATCTCTGCAGTCTGACACTGCATGCAGAAAAAGCACTGCGGGGAAATACAGCGTTTGAACCGGTGGAAATGAAATATGTCGCTCAGCGCAAATTTGTTTTCTCACAGAGCTTTGGCAGTACGTTCAGTCAGGAAGAATGGTTTCGTATATCTGTAAAGCGAGGTCTGAAAGCAGTGAGAATGCTGGTGCCGACAGCAGTGAAAGACCGGGGAATTCTTGGATTTGTAAATACAACGCAGGCATATCTTGCACTGTTCCGGGAAGATGGATCGGTGGCTGCTTTACTGCCGAAGTGGGAATTTCAGAAAGCTGAAACGATGTGGCACGTGACGTATCAGGAACAGGAATGGCCGGATGCGCCAAAGGGCATTCCGGTATTTCAAAATGAAACAGAAACACTGCGCAGCGTATTGCAGGAGATAGAGGAACTTGCCAGAAGAATAGAAGAGCCGTATTTTGCTCAGTGTTTCCAGGATGCACAGGATCTTCTGGACGGCAAGGGAACAATGCCTACCGATATGTTTGCGAATGTACCGGAACCTTATCGCAGTATTCTGGGGGCGGTCTCAAAAGGAGATGTGTTCGGTGCCATCGGCTCATGGAATGACTCGCCTCCCTATGAAGCACAGCAAAAAGGTCTGGAAGACGAGTATGACCGTCTTTCAGCCGCTTTGTTGAAATATAACAGACTGAATATGCTGTATGCGGTAAATACGTGCTACAGCGAAATAGAATAGAGCCGGCTGTATTTTTCGATCAGATAATCAAGATAGTAATTCGGGTTGAACGGTTCTCCGGTGGCCATGACCATGATCTCATCGGCAGAGTATCTGGCGCCGTACTGATGAATGTGATCCTTCAGCCAGTATATACAGTCGATGTAACGATTCTCACGAAGCGCTGCGTCTACATCCATCTGCTGTTTCATGGCATGGAAGAACTGTGCCGCAAATGCGCTGCCCAGGGCATAGGTCGGAAAGTAACCGAAACTTGCATCAGACCAGTGCACATCCTGCAGGATGCCGTCGGATGCGCGATCGGCATGAACGCCCAGATACTTCTGATAGATTTCATTCCAGGTCTCATCCAGATGTTCGGTGGAAATCGAACCGCTGAAGAGACCTTTTTCAATCTCATAGCGGATCAGAATGTGAATCGGATACGTCAGCTCATCTGCTTCCGTACGAATCAAAGAACGTTTTGAGGCATTGATGGCTCTGTAAAACTGCTCCAATGAGATGTTCTCAAATACATCCGGAAAGGTTTCCTGCAGTGAACGGTAGTTTGCCTGCCAGAAGGGAAGAGAGCGGCCGAGGTAGTTCTCACAGAAACGGGACTGTGATTCATGCATGCCGCTGGATACGCCGGTCGACAGAATCGTACCGTCATATTTTGGAGAAATATTGTGTTCATACCATGCATGTCCTGTCTCGTGAATCGTGGAGAAGACCGACGAAGTGACATTGTTTTCGAAATACCTTGTAGTCGTGCGGCAGTCATTCTCGCAGGTCCAGCTGGTAAACGGATGTTCGGTTTCATTCTGAAATCCCCAGTCTTTATCAAACCGAAGATATGGGAGAAGAATCTGCTTGGTCCAGGCTTTCTGTTTTGCGGTATCGCATGATTCATACAGGAAAGATTCATCGATTGGTTTTGCTTCGATCACCTTCTGAATGAAAGGCAGAAGTTTTTCTTTAATGGATTCAAAGAACCGGTCATAAGCGGCTGTATTCATGCCGGGTTCAAAATCATCCAGCATCTGATCGTACAGCGGAAGATTACAGTCGCGGTAACGATATAGTTTTCTGCTCCACTCGATCATGGATTTCAGATGCGGTTCATAGATGGAATAGTCATCGGCTTCCCGTGCGGCAACCCATGCATCGTAAGAAGCATCCCGTGCCCGTTGAAAAGCGACATAGTCTTCTTTCGGGATTGAGACAATCTTCATAATCTCGCGGTAATAAGTCTCTGCCTCTTTGCGGATATCCGGATCCTCTGCAGATTCCTTCAGTTCTTTGACCACATTCAGACTGGCTTCATCGGTCATGATGGAAAAGTGCTCACCGGCAAGAAAAGCGGTTCTTTCATCCCGGTAGGAAGCACCTGCGACAGGAGCGACGGTCAGCTTATCGATCTCGATAATGCTTAAAGCCATTTCATAGACAGAAAGACGAAACTTCCAGTCATTATATTGTTTCAGCAGTTCTTCACTTGTCATTGCGAACTCCGTCAACGGCCAGAACGACCGGTAAAATATGCAGCAGCT
>JAEEPV010000100.1 GCA_016284975.1 Solobacterium sp. | reverse complement strand
TGCAGCGGACCACTCGTGTAGATGAGCAGCATTTGTTGCTGGCCATTCTTCACGACCAAGTTGAGAATGGAGCCAAACAAGTATTAGAACTTAATAACATGAATTATGATGATGTACTGACACTGTTGAGTGTCAAAAATGTCTTCATCTCCATATTCTTTATAAATAACAGTTCCGTTCTTCCCGTACTTCTTGGCAGCTATCATCGCTTTTTCGCATCCGCTGAGCATCCGTGCGAATCTCCGGCCGCATACCGTCGACAGTGCTGCAGCAAAGGACAGCGTGATGCCTCTCAGCGCATCCACCTGATCAAACTTCCTGTCCAGTTCATTGCGAATTCCATCAATCAGACTGACCGCTTCTTCCGAAGTTTTTGTCCCCTGACGGAAGGCCAGGAAAGAGTCGCCTTCGTATCGGCAGACCAGCATGTTTTCACATCCAAGCAGTGTCTCAGCAATCATTCGCAGGCAGACATCCCCGCATAGGAATCCATATTTATGATTCAGATTGGAGAACTGATCAATATCCAGAAGAATCAGACATCCGTCATCCGCCTGCAGCAGTTCTCCTGCCTTCATTTCAAAGTCCTGGATTCTGTTTTCTTCCGCCAGTGTATCCAGAAGATCCTTTTCATCTGTCTGAACCAGATAATCCCGGATGTGATTTGATACAGCTTCCAGTTCTTTCTGGATCTCGGGTGTTTCATGACTTCGGCGGTCTATACCGGAAAACTGCGCCATGCCTCTGCCGCCATCCGGTGATTCGAAATTCTCCTCTCTGCGGGTATCAATTCCTTCCAGAGCGCCTTCATCAATCAGTTCAAGCATCGCTTTGGCAATCTCAGGATCAAACTGCGTTCCCTGACAGTGTTCAAGTTCTGAACGGATATATTCTTTTGTAAAATGCCGGCGGTAAACACGGTTGCTGTGCATTGCGTCAAAGCTGTCCGCGACACAGATAATTCTTGCAATCTCAGGAATCTCCGTCCCGGAAAGACCCTCCGGGTATCCCCTTCCGTCATAACGTTCATGGTGATATTTTGCGCCGGTCTGAAGACTCGGATAGGATTTGACATCGTTGAGAATCTTCGCCCCGATCATCGGGTGCTGCTTGATCATGTTGAACTCTTCTTCCGTAAGCTTGCCGGGTTTGTTCAGGATTGAATCCGGAACTCCGATTTTGCCGATATCATGCAGCAGTGCGATGTTATATATTTCCTCTGCTTCTTCATCACTCTTGCCGAGTTTCTTTGCCAGAAGTCTGGAATACTGTGCCACCCGGGCAGAATGACCCTCTGTATACCCATCCTTTGCATCGATCGTATTTGCAATCGTTGTGATCGTCTGCATGGTCATATCCGAGAGCTGGGACGTCTTCTTTTCCAGTTCTTCATTAAATGCATCATTCGCATTACTGATTTCTTCATATAATTCAGAAGCGGAATAGGAGAAGGTAAACACCAGTACAATCAGTGCAATCATGATCTCTGCATCGCGGCTGTTCTCAAGCGTGATCTCGCCGCCTATTCTCGATGTCATAATTACGACCAGATTTACTACGAGAGCAATTAAACCCATCACAAAAATCAGTTTCCGGTCATGGTAAAGAATCAGCAGAGACAGCAACGGGAAAATGTAGGTAAAGACAAGTATCGTATTGCCGGTGATCAGCACAAACAGATACATCACAAGATAACCCAGACCGACATAGTATTTCAGTCTGGGGGAATCCGGAGCCTTTCGATATGCAAAGACAGAAACAAGAAATGGAATAACCGTTAACAGCGTAAAGGTTATGGAATAGGAAACCGTTCTGCTGCCCTTCAGTACTTCAAGCAGATAGGCCGCGAGCAGGATTATGACGATCATCGCCCATCCTGTCAGAAGTTTTCTGTTGATCTTTTGATAATGGTTCACATATGGATTATAGCAGGAATTCTTTTTTCTTCTTAACTATATATTAATAACTGTACTATTTCCGTTTCTCAGCAGAGTCGTTCTGTTCTGCATCTTCCGAAAACCGGTTATTTCACAAATTTCACTTAGTAAATATTATTAATATCAATTAAAATAATTAATAGAAATAAAAAAATTATATTTATTAATAAGGAGGACTTATGACAATACTTGATGATGCTTCCGCAATCATGCAAGCTGCACTAGATTCCGCAATGCCCGATGTTGCAGTCAAGAAAGCACTTTCTTCTATGAAGGAACCAAAAGGTAAAATTGTTTTGATTGCTGTCGGAAAAGCCGCCTGGCAAATGGCAAAAGCCGCCCAGGATTATCTTGGTGACAAGATCAGTGATGGAGTATGCATTACAAAGTATGACCATGTTATGGGAGAGATTCCGCATGTTCGCTGCTATGAAGCCGGTCACCCGGTCGTAGATGAAAACTCGATCAACGCCACGAAACAGGCGGAAGAACTGGTAAAAGATCTTACTGCAGACGATACGGTTGTGTTCCTGGTTTCCGGCGGAGGATCTGCATTATTTGAGGATCCGTGCATTCCTCTGGAAGAACTTCAGGATATTACCAAAAAGCTTCTTTCATGCGGAGCTGATATCACAGAAATCAATACGATCCGCAAACGTCTCTCCAATGTAAAAGGAGGAAAGTTTGCCGAACAGTGTGAACCCGCTTCGGTATTCTCCATAATCCTCTCGGATATCATCGGTGATCCTCTGGATATGATTGCTTCCGGTCCGGCTTATCCGGATTCCTCAACTTCCGAGGATGTTCTCGCTATTGTTCATAAATATCATCTTTCCCTTTCTGATACAGTGATGGATCTCCTTGTGAAGGAAACACCTAAAGAGCTAAAGAACGTAGAATCTCATATTACCGGAAGTGTTCGTCAGCTTTGCAGCGCCGCAGTCGAAGAAAGTCAGAAACTCGGATATGAGCCGATTTTCCTTACCGCTTCTCTTGACTGTGAAGCACGGGATGCCGGATCCATGATGGCAGCGATCGCAAGAGATCACTATGACGACAATAAGAGCCTCGCTTATATCTGCGGAGGTGAGACGGTTGTACATCTTACCGGTACCGGTCTTGGCGGCCGTAATCAGGAAATCGCATTATCTGCTGCTGCAGGAATTGCCGGTCTGAAAGACGTTGTTGTATTCTCTCTTGGCAGTGACGGTACAGACGGTCCGACCGATGCGGCCGGCGGTATTGTTACCGGCGAAACCAGCAGTGCCTTAAAAGAGAGAGGAATTCTGATTTCTGATGTTCTGAATGATAATGACGCATATCATGCACTGCAGAAAGTTAACAACCTGATTACGACAGGACCTACTGGGACAAATGTAAATGATATAACTGTCCTGCTTATTAAGAAGTAATTATTATGCTTGGATTTGCTAAAGGTTATATACTCCGCAATGTCACCGCGAAAACAAAAGGTCTTCAGGTCTTCCTTGACGATGTCAATGTCCTGGCTATGACAAACAAAGCTGCAGCAGAATTGCCGCAGCATCTCGAGGAGGGTGATTCCATTGCTGCTGTCTACAAAAAAGATAAGTTAAAAGGTTATTACCGGTTCCGGCTGGAGAATACAGACTGCTCCGTTTACCAGAACGGTACAGGCAATAAAAACTGCTGTGTGCTGCAGGAGCGCTACTATGATTCTTCTGTTCCGAACGAAGCACAGAAGGCGCTGGATGAGGAATTGCTCTGCAGTCTTCTGGAAGACATCCCACTTGGAAAGTATGCAGGAATTATATTTGAGGATCGCTTTGTAACCATCGATCATTCTCCGATCATCAAAGCAACAGTCGGCGGAATTGTGTTTGGCTTATGCGTCGGGCTGATTATCTGGTATCTGATCAAAAATGTTGCACTGGCGGTCATTATCGGATTGCTGTGGATTGCTGCGATGGTCTTCATCTCTGTTACAGCCGAACTGAATAAACAGAAAAACATCATTCGAGAAACAAAATAAAGACGGGGAGTTCAAGTCCCCGTTTTTTATATTTCGCTATTCGCACCGCTGTCTGTGATTTGTTGTATTGCTGATTCTTTTGCAAGTGTCAGATGAGCAT
>JAEEPV010000099.1 GCA_016284975.1 Solobacterium sp. | reverse complement strand
CGCCATTTTACAGAAGACTGCAAATGTTCCGTATCCATGACCGCAAGGATCGATGTGAGTGATCTTGTCACGTATTCCAAACGTACCGGAACGAAGTTTTATATTAATTTTCTTTTCCTGCTTTCAAACGTTTTAAACGCAAGAGACGATTACCGCATGGCCTTTCTCTGGCAGAGGGATGAACTGATCTGCTATGACCGGATCCATCCGACCCAGTACGTCTTTCATGAAGATACCGAAACCTGTACACCGGTCTATACGACCTATTACGAGGATTATGAGAAGTTTTATGACGAAGCGTTAAAGGATATTGAAACGGCAAAAACGTCACGGTCATACGATCTGGATGCGGAAGGACATCCGAACTGGTTCGATGCGTCCTATCTGCCATGGATTTCCTATGACGCATTAAATATCGAACTGCCGGATGGCTATCTGTATTTTCTGCCGATCATCAACTGGGGAAAGTACCGGGAAGAAAATGGCCGTTACCGGATGCCGGTAACGGTACGGATGAACCATGCCGTTGCGGACGGGTATCTCGTCGCGAACGTGTTCCGGCTTCTGGAAGAAGAGCTGCAGGCATTTTGCGCTCAGCAGCGGATCAGGGAGGAGAAGCGATGAACGCGGAAGAACTGTGGAATGCATACTGTGAGGCAAGCGGGACAGACCGCAGTACGCCATACGAAGTCTGGGCATTCGGAGGTGCTCCGGATAAGCTTGCGGATCTGGTTGTGCGCGGCATCAAGACGGCAACCGCTTCCGGATATGATCTCTATTTTCTGGAAGGCTGTAAAGAACCGCTGCCAAAGCCGGGTGATTACAGTGTCATTCTGAATTCCAGAGACGAAGCGGTCTGCGTGATCCGGACGGTTAAGACAAGTGTTGTGCCGTTTTCTGAAGTCGGTGAAGAACAGGCTTTCAGGGAAGGTGAGGGCGACCGTACGCTTGCCTACTGGCGGGCGGTTCACGAAGACTTCTTCACGAAAGACTATGCGGAATCCGGGGCAGTGTTTACGTACGAGAGCCGGATCCTGTGTGAGGAGTTTGAACTCTGTTACAAAGCGGATCAGGTCAAACGCGTATAGGAAGGAGAAATACCGATGGCATCGAGCAGGGAATATCTGCAGTTCATCCTGGAACAGCTGTCCGGACTGGAGGATATCCGTTATCGGGCAATGATGGGCGAATACATCCTGTATTACAAAGACCGGGTGGCCGGAGGAATCTATGATGACCGGCTTCTGGTGAAGGCGGTTCCTTCGGCGGTAAGCTATATGAACGATGTGCAGTATGAGATTCCCTATGAAGGCGCAAAGGAAATGCTGCTGGTCGATAATGTCGACAACCGGGAATACCTGAAGGGTCTCTTTGAGGCAATGTACGGGGAGCTTCCGGCACCGAAAGCGAAGAAACGCTGAAAGAAAACCGTATCGGGAAATGATTGGTACACAGCGCAGCTGAACAAGGGGATGAAATGATTCTTTTTGAAGGTAAAAAAAACGAATTCATCCCTTTACTTATATATAGGATTTTTGTAAGATACTCATATCCTTTAATTGGTTGCCCCGTGAGGCAGGAAGGGACGGTGAACTGCATATGAACAAGAGATTTGCAATGAGCCAGATGCGGAAGGATACCGGAAAATCCAGCGTTGTTTCCGGACATTTTTTTGCCAAATAAAATCACAGCGCCTGTGGAGGGTTTCCGCAGGCACTTTTCTTTTGTAAGGAGGAAGAAAACATGAAAAAAGCAGCGATCATTATGGGATCAGACAGCGACTGGAGTGTCATGAAAAAGGCGGCGTCTACACTGAAGGAACTCGGAATTCCGTTTGAGGTCCATGTATACTCTGCCCATCGTACGCCGGATATTGCGGCTTCCTTTGCGGAAAACGCAAGAGAGAACGGCTTTGGCGTACTCATTGCCGGAGCAGGCATGAGCGCGGCTCTTGCCGGAGCGCTTGCCGCAAAGACAACCCTTCCGGTAATCGGTGTTCCGCTGGATGCGGATCTGTCCGGAATGGATTCGCTGCTCACGACCGTTATGATGCCTCCGGGAATTCCGGTCGCTTCGGTCGGAATCAACGGCGCCGGCAATGCGGCCCTGCTTGCGGCGCAGATCCTTGCGGTCGATGATGAAGATCTCAATGAAAAGCTCGTTCAGCGGAAACGGGCCATGCATGATGCGGTGCTTGAAAAAGATGCGCGCATGCAGGAAGAAGTGAAAGGGCTCTGATTATGCAGGATATGATTCATGAAGAATGCGGTGTGTTCGGGATCTATGACCGTACTGCCAAGGAAGATGTCGCAAGCTGTACCTATTATGCATTGAATGCACTCCAGCATCGCGGTCAGGAAAGCTGCGGTATTGCGGTAAACGATCGGGGTGTGATCAGTGTTCATAAGGATGTCGGTCTTGTGCGGGATGTCTTTGACCGCAGACAGCTCGAAAAGCTCGGACAGGGACAGATTGCGATCGGGCATACCCGTTACAGTACGTTTGGGACGGTCAACCGGACCAATGCACAGCCGCTGGTTGTACGGCACATCAAGGGACAGCTTGCGATTGCACATAACGGCAATCTGACCAATGCGCCGGATCTTCGAAAGGAACTGGAGCTCACCGGTGCGATTTTCCATACCACGAATGACTCCGAGATCATCTCCTACATGATCATTCGCGAGCGGCTGAAGCAGCCCTCTATCGAACAGGCGCTGGAACAGGCAATGAAGTATCTGAAAGGTGCTTATTCGCTGATCATCATGAGTCCCGGGAAACTGATCGCCGCAAGAGATGCGACCGGGTTCCGCCCGCTTGTGATGGGACGGATGCCGGAAGGTCAGATCGTATTTGCCAGTGAGACCTGTGCGTTTGATGCGCTGGGCGCGGCTTATATCCGGGATCTTGAAGCAGGGGAGATCGTTGTCGTAGATGATAACGGTGTCCGCAGCATCAAGACCAACTGTAAAGAAAAAGCCCATATCTGTGTATTTGAATATGTATACTTTGCCCGCCCGGATTCCGTGATCGAAGGACAGTCGGTTCATGAGGCAAGACTGAACGCGGGAAGAATTCTTGCGGAAGAATGTCCGGTGGAAGCGGATGTTGTGATCGGTGTTCCGGATTCCGGCCTGGATGCGGCGCTCGGCTATGCGCAGCAGTCCGGGATCCCTTATGGAATGGGATTTGTCAAAAACCGGTATATCGCCCGCACGTTTATCCAGCCGACGCAGGGTCAGCGGGAAAATGCGGTGCGCATGAAACTGAATGTTGTGGCAGCGGTTGTAAAGGGCAAGCGGGTCATTATGGTCGATGACTCGATCGTCCGCGGTACGACCAGCGCAAGAATCGTAAACCTGCTGCGGGATGCCGGAGCCAAGGAAGTTCACGTGCGGGTATCGGCACCGCCGTTTATCAGTCCGTGCTATTACGGAACGGATATTGACTCCAAGAAGAATCTGATCGCCTGCCAGATGAACAATGAAGAGATCTGCCGTGCGATCGGTGCAGATTCGCTTGGCTACCTTTCCATTGACGGTGTCAGACGAATGGCAAAGGATGCCGGCTGCGACTTCTGTGTGGGATGCTTTACCGAACAGTATCCGGCTGAGATTCCGACCAGTACCGCAAAGGATAAATTCGAACAGAAGATCGGTGAAACACCGACCTTCCAGGGCAAGGCGATTAAGCGTGAGGAGGATCGTTATGGTGAAGAGCTTTAGTGACAGCTATAAGGAAGCCGGTGTTGATGTAACCGCGGGCTATGAATCGGTCGAGCTCATGAAGGAACATGTCGCAAAGACCAGGATTCCCGGCGTGCTGGATACGATCGGCGGGTTCGGCGGTCTGTTTGCGCCGGATATTGCGGGAATGAAAAAACCGGTTCTGGTATCCGGTACGGATGGTGTCGGCACCAAGATCAAACTTGCGTTCCTGATGGATAAACATGATACGGTCGGAATCGACTGCGTTGCGATGTGTGTCAACGATGTGATCTGCGCCGGCGCAAAGCCGCTGTTCTTCCTCGACTACATTGCCTGCGGAAAGAACATTCCGGAAAAGATCGCTTCGATCGTCAAAGGCGTAAGTGAAGGCTGTGTGCAGGCCGGCTGTGCGCTCATCGGCGGAGAGACTGCGGAACATCCCGGTCTTATGCCGGAAGAGGAATATGATCTTGCGGGATTTACCGTGGGTCTTGCGGATGAGGAACAGATTCTCGACAAATCCGCAGTACAGGCGGGAGATGTCCTGATCGGACTTCCTTCCAGCGGTGTGCATTCCAACGGGTTCTCACTGATCCGAAAGGTATTCGACATCGAACACTGTGATCTGAATGCCTACCGTGACGAGCTTGGAAAGGGACTTGGAGAAACACTGCTCACACCGACCGTGATCTATGTAAAGCCGGTGCTGAAGCTGATCGAAGCTGTAAAGGTTCACTCCCTTGCCCATATTACCGGCGGCGGCTTTTATGAAAACCTGCCCCGGGCATTCGGAGAAACCTTCGACGCCGTGATCCGAAAAGGCAGCTGG
>JAEEPV010000098.1 GCA_016284975.1 Solobacterium sp. | reverse complement strand
CAAGCTTGCCATGATCAAAATCGATCAGATGATGAAAGAAGCCAATGTCGCCTCCCGGATGATCCTGCAGGTTCATGACGAACTGATCTTTGATGTGCCGGAGGAAGAAGTGGAGATCATGAAACAGCTGGTAACAGAAGGAATGGTTACCGCCATGAAGCTCAAAGTGCCGCTGACCGTAGAATGTTCCATCGGCAGTGACTGGTACGAGGCGAAATAATGCCGGAACTGCCGGAAGTTGAAACCGTTCTTCGGACTCTGGAAGACCGGATCAAAGGAGAGGAGATCCTCGGTGTAACGGTTCGGTATCCGAAGATGATCGACCGCAGCCCGAAGGCATTTGAAGCCGCACTGCTTCATCATGTTTTCAATACGTTTGAGCGGCGGGGGAAATATCTGATCTTTGGGATGGGAGATATTACGCTGGTCTCACATCTGCGCATGGAAGGAAAGTATTATATCCTTCCGGATGAAGCGCCATTGGACAGGCATACCCATGTGATCTTTCAGCTGAAAAACAAACGGCAGCTGCGCTATCACGATACGCGCAAGTTCGGAACGATGGAGCTTATTAAGGGAAAACCGGATCTGATGCAGTTTCACGGTCTTGGACCGGAGCCCTTTGATCCGGATCTGGACGCGGAATATCTCTATTCCATCTGCCGCTGCCGCAGGGTTCCGATCAAGACGCTGCTGCTGGATCAGAGCGTGATCGCCGGAATCGGCAATATCTATGCGGATGAGATCTGTTTTGCCGCAAAGATCCGACCGGGTGTGTCCTGTCAGCGGATCTCCAGAAAGAAATGTGCGGAAATCCTGGAAGCGACGCGGACGATTCTGCAGGAAGCGATTCGGTGCGGCGGCACAACGATCCGCTCCTATACATCCAGTCTGGGTGTCACCGGCCGCTTTCAGCTTCAGTGTATGATTCATTCCCGCAAGGACTGCGGCGTCTGTCACGGACCTGCAAAAACAAGGAGGATTGGCGGAAGGACTTCTTATTACTGTCCGGTCTGCCAGAAGAGCATATGAAACGAATCGGTATTACCGGAACCATTGCTTCCGGAAAAACAACGGTTGCGATCCTGTTGCGAAAAATGGGTTTTTCGGTCTTTGACTGCGACGGGTATTCCCGCATTCTGTATCAGAAAACGAATCCGTGCTATGAAAAAGTCGTCGCATTTCTCGGGAAGTCGATTCTCGATCCATTCGGAGAGATCGACCGGAAGAAAGTTGCTGAGATTATTTTTCATGATGAGGAAAAGAGGAAGGGACTCAATGCGATCGTTCATCCGGCTGTCATTGAAGGCATGAACCGTTTCTTCTCGCATCATACCGAAGAGGATCTGGTCTTTGCGGAAGTACCGCTGCTGTATGAAGCCGGAATGGAATCCTGTTTTGATGAAATTCTGATCCTGGCCTGTCCGAAGGACGAAGCGATCCGCCGGATGATGGATGACCGCGGCTATACGGAAAAAGAAGCACTTGCCCGCTATCAGACCATGATTCATCATGAGGATGATGCAGATACGAATACGACCGTCCTGTATAATGACAGTACGATCCAGGCACTGTATGACAAGGTGCTGGCATATGTGACGGAGAAAGGAATCGGCGAATGACACTGCGGCCCAAAGACGTGTATCGTGTGGAAATGACGGATAATCTCAGTGAGGATGCGATTTCCTCACTGGTGACCCTGTATCTTCCGATCATTGGCAAAGATGCGGTTTTACTGTATCTGCTGCTCCACAGTGAAGGACGACTTCAGCATACCCAGGAAAGCCACAGCAGACTGTTTGAGGTGCTGAACCTTTCGGCTGATGAAGTGGAACGGGCAAGAATGCATCTTGAAGAATATCTGCTACTAAGAACGTACGCGGCGGAAGGCGAGAACCGGACTTCCTATATCTATCATCTGAATGCACCGCTTCCTTCCGAGAGCTTTCTTTCCAGCAATGAATTTCTTTCCATGTATGTCCATGCGATCGGCAGTAAGCAGGCAGATAATACCGTATCCAAGTTTGTCTCCGGTGCACTGAGCACCAGCGGCTATAAAGATATCACCGTATCCGTGAAACGGATGCCGGAAGACCGCTCCGGTGAGTTGTCGGTCAGCTATCAGAAAGTACAGCCGAAATATGCATTCTCCAAGGAAGATGTCGACATCAATTTTGACTACGATCATTTTCTGGGAATCGCCTCCGGCAATTTCTTCCCGAATATTCTTCGCACCAGAGAAAATATGGAACTGATCGGAACGCTGGGAACACTGTACGGACTTTCGGCTGACAAGATGTGGATTCTGGTCGGAAAAGCCGTAAAGCTCGATCCGCCATATCTGGATACCGAAAAGCTGAAGAACAGTGCAGCACGGGCAGTGCCGGATATCACAAGCGCAAAAGATCCTTACAGTCTGCCGCCGAAATCGTTCCTGATGGCAAAGCAGAACGGCGCCATGGTCTCTCAGGCAGATCAGCGGATCCTTGAGAAGCTGAAGATGGACATGCACTTCTCCAATGAAGTGATCAACATCATGATCGAATACATTCTCAAGCGCAGCGATAACCGGTTAAACAGCCGGTTTGTCGATATGGTTGCCGGCGAGTGGGCAAGAGACGGGGTCCGTACCCGTGAGGATGCGTTGAAAGAAACCAAGAAGAATACCGGTACCCGCACCCGGCGCCAGGATGTTCTGCCGGATTACTACAACGCCGAT
>JAEEPV010000097.1 GCA_016284975.1 Solobacterium sp. | reverse complement strand
TCCGCAGCAGACGAACCCTGGCCTACAAAACACAACAAGCAATTTCGAACTTACTTGAAGTACACGCATATATGCGTTTAAATTTTAACCCGATTTTTACGCCTTTTGGTCGTGGTTTCGAAAATTCCACGAAAATTTTTTTGTTTTTTTCGCGAAACAGATCTTTCCCAGACCAAAAAAACTGTCTGATTTTTCACAGACAGTCTGTTTCAGCCGTTGATAATTTCCACCACTTCTCCGATAAACATGCGGTGCGGCGCTTCCGTCACATATTGTTTCTTTACGACTTCCGCAGGCATATTTGCCGGATCCAGATCCTGCCAGTAGATCTTTCTGCACACCATCGTTACAGTAGCCTCTTCAAATGTAACGGCTTCACCAAGGTCTTTGACCTTCAGGCCGGCTTCGGTTTCCTTGTCCGTATATTTTCCGGACAGGCTGCCCATGACGGTCAGTGCCTTTCTGTATTCTTCCGGGAAAAAATTTACGGTGAAGTATTCATTGTCATTCATGAACTGGTAAGTATACCGGCACGGTTTTACATAGACCGTAACAACCGGTTTCCCCCAGAGAGTGCCCATGCCGCCCCAGCTGATCGTCATGGCATTATGCTTTTCTGCTGTACCTGCGCAATCGAGTGCCCATCTGTCATTAAACTGTGAAAAGATCTCGGTTTCGAATTTCATAATTACCCCTTTTTCAGATTACACCGATATGCAGAAATGCATTCCGGATTCCATCTTCATCAATATCCGTCGTTACCCAGTCTGCAATCTGTTTGACGTCCTCGTCCGCATTTCCCATCGCGATTCCGATTCCGCATACTTCAAGCATATCCGTGTCATTTCCACTGTCGCCAATGCCGACCGCATCCTGCAGGTCTGCACCGAAATACTCCAGAATCTTCTGGATCCCGTCTTTCTTCATGATCGAACCGTCGCTGATATCCCAGAAAACAGCAGTCGGGGAATCCAGTGTCTGGATCATCCGAAACGGTTTGGGAAGGGCATTAATCAGCGGTTCAAACGAAACGCCCCGCAGATTGGAAGCACCCAGCTTGTAGATCGGATCTTCCGGATCCCGCTCTTCCATATGATGCATTCCGTTTTTTTCCATGGCTTTCTGACGTTCCGCTTCATCCCCGCCCTTCTGGGTCAGATACGTCTCCACTTCCCGGTAACACTTGTCATCGAGATATGCCATCTTCGCTCCGCCAAGCAGAAGCCCCATCCCAAAGGAACGGACAATCTGTGAAATTTTCTCCACATTCTCCTTTGAGATCGGATGATCATAGATCACCCTGCCGTCCACTTCACAGCGGGAGCCGCTGCTGAAGATAAAACCATCTACCGGATACTCCAGATAATCGGAAGCTTCCGCTTTGCTGCGGCCGGTACAGAGAAAGATTTTGGAACCATTCTCCCGTGCCTGCTTTACCGCTTCCCTGGCAGACTCCGGAACAATCCCCTGCCTGCCGCTGTACAGCGTATTGTCGATATCCAGAAACAGATACTTTTGGATCATAATTTCAGAAGATTCACACCGGCACCGTATACCGACTCCCAGTCTTTTGTGAATGTATCAACTGCAGTAGGAATGTTCACATTTCCATAGGTTGCCTTCAGGATGGAAAGCGGTACGGTAACGGCCTGTGCGCCTGCATTCAGAGAGTCACGTACCTGCTGAACGCTGTGATAGCTAGCACCAAGCACCTTGCAGGAATAGTCATCCATTGCGATGCGGGTCTCCGCATTGCTGATCAGATCATACGGATCACCGCCCATGGATCCCACACGGTTTACATATACCGCCAGATAATCTGCGCCGGCTGCCATTGCCTCATATGCCTGCATGAGATCATAAATCGCAGTCGCTGTTACGTTATAACCGGCTTCTTTCAGCACCCGTATTGTACGCAGACCTTCCCAGTCCACCGGTACCTTGATATAGACTTCCGGATCGATGTTCTGGAAGATTGCCTCTGCTTCCTTCAGCTGCGTATCGCTGTCTTTTGCGACAACCTGCACGTGGAGTGTGCGCTCATCCGTGATGATTTTCCGCACTTCCCGCATGTGTGCGAAGAAATCCTTCGGTGCTGTTTTCTTTACGATCGAAGGGTTGCAGGTGACACCTGCCAGCGGCAGATGCTCAACGCCGTCTTTGATTTCATTCAGTTCTACAGTATCCAGTAAAAATTCCATGTTATCTTCTCTCCTTTGCTTTGGCTTCTGTAATCAGATTTTTTACGCCGCCGTCCAGTGCGGCTTTATAAAACTTTTTCATTTCATGCGCTTTGAATCTTCTGGTATTCTCCGGCATCCCGAAGGTCTTTCCAATCATCGGGTATTTCGCCCCGGCCAGATCATTATAATTCAACAGTTCGTAACAGACCTCCGGATATATCGATGAGATATAGGATGCGATCGCCCGGATATTGGTTTCCTCTGCTGTCACATTTGGAATCAGTGGTGTCCGGATCGTCACCTTCCGGCGCGCATCGGATTCCAGAAGGAGTTTGATGTTGTACCGGATGATCCGGTTATCCATTCCGGTATATTTCTGATGTTCTTCCGGATTGTAAAACTTCATATCCGCATAGATCTGATCCACATACGGAATCACTTCTTTCACAAACTCGGTATCTGCCTGAAGACACGTTTCGATTGCAGTATTAATTCCGTTCTCCTTACAGATCTTCAACAGATCCAGCAGGAATTCTCCCTGCATCAGCGGTTCACCTCCGGAGAATGTCACTCCGCCGGTATCCCGGTAAAACACTTTGTCTTCGAGAATCTTTTCCAGAATCTCCTCTTTGGTCATCGCGGCACTGTCATAGACGATCGCACCGGCCGGGCACTCCTTTACAAGATTGTCGTAAGTACCGTAATACGTGAAGTTCAGTTCCGGATGATCTCTGACCCAGGTCAGCTGATGACCGAATGCCTTGGTCTCACAGGTCCGGCAGTGAATGCACTTTGACTTCATGAACATGACCTGCCGTTTTGCGTTAAGACCTTCCGGGTTCTGACACCAGATACACCGCAGCGGACATCCCTTGAAGAATACCGTTGTGCGGATCCCAGCTCCGTCATGAACCGCAAATCGCTTGATATCAAATACCAGTGCGGAATCAGATGTCGTCATACGCTGTCCTCCGGATAATTTCGTCCTGCAGTTTTCCGTCCAGCTCGACAAAGTAAGCGGTGTAACCGGCTACTCGTACAGTTAAAGAGCGATACTGATCGGGATGTTCTTTCGCCGCAAGAAGATCTTCCTTCCTTACGACATTGAATTGAATATGCGGGATCTTGAGATCCACAAACGCTCTCAGGAAGGTCTCGAATTTATTTCTGCCTTCTTCGGTTTCAAAGAAGTCCGGCAGGAATTTCATATTCAGAAGACCGCCGTTGGTCGTAAGCGATTCCGGCAGTCGAGATACGGACTTCAGCACCGCGGTCGGTCCATGCATGTCTCTGCCATAGGAAGGAGACATTCCTCCGTCAGCCAGCGGTGTTCCGCTGTTTCTTCCATCTGCGGAAGCTCCGACGTTTTCTCCCATCGGCACATGTGCCGATACGGTATACATTCCGGTATGAACCGGTCCGCCCCGGTAGTTCCTGTATCCGCGCATCCGCTCACGGAAATACTCCGCCCACTTTGCGCCGATCTCATCAACTTCCCGGATATCATTTCCGTACTTCGGTGCTTTGTTCAACAGCTTTGCCTGAATCAGCTCATATCCTTTGAAATCATTCCTTAGCGCTGCGAGCAGTTCCTCTCTTCCGATCTCATGTTCTTCATACACCAGCTTTCGGATCGCCTCAAGACTGTCTGCGAGATTGGCAACCTGGATCATCTGAATACCGGAGAAGTTGTAATGCGCACCACCCCGTGTGACATCCACGCATTGTTTCAGACAGTCATTGATGACACAGGACAGGAATGTACTTGGCAGATACTTCTGATGTGCCTTCTCTACGACTTCTTCTGCTTTCATCATCTCATCGATGTAGTAATCAATGATCTTTCGCAGGGAATCCTCCAGCTGTTCGTATGTATCGTAGGTATCCAGTCCTCCGTAATCCGCGCACAGCTGTCCGCCGGTAATCTCATCCACACCATGGTTAAGTGCGAGTTCCAGCGTCTTGCACAAATTGAACATCGCCGCATCGCTCCAGCCCAGGGCATTGCCGGTGGTCGTCAGTTCCACACAGCCGACGATCGCATAATTGCGGGCATCCTGCAGGGTAATACCCAGTTCTTTCTGCATGGGCTCAATGACTGCTTCATCATTGAAGAACTGCGGCATCCCGCTTCCTCTGGCAACGACTTCGATCGCTTTCTGCATCAGCTCATGTGAGGAGTTCTGATTCAGCCGCACCGAGAGATTCGGCTGGGGAAGCCCGATCTCTTTCTGTGCCTGCAGACATAACATGGAAATCTGGTTATAGGTATCCTTTCCATTCGCATCCACTCCGCCGAGGGCGATATTAAAGCCGATCGGGAAACCGGCAAAGTACTTGGCGCTTCCCCGGTTGCGCAGATAGACGATCTGATTAAATTTCAGCCACAGGCATTCCAGGAGTTCCAGTGCCTGTTCATCATCCAGACCATTGTCCTTCACATCTCTTTCATAATATGGATATAAATACTGGTCCATCCGGCCCGGTGAGAACGAACTCGCATTGCTTTCCAGATGAAGCAGCACAAACAGAAACCAGAGGGACTGCAGTGCTTCTCCGAAATGCTGGGCAGGACGGCTGGCGAGGTTCCGGCAGTTCTGAGCGACCTGGACCAGATTATCATGATGTTCCGGATAATCGACACTCATCCGGTCGGCAAGCTTGGCATAACGGTTCATATAGGTGATCGCACCGTCCAGTACCAGCAGTACGCATTCACAGAATTCCCGTTCTTCTCCCTGAATCAGATACAGTCTGGCTTTCATTTCCTGACGGATAATGGACGGCCCTTTGTGCAGCCAGGTCTCCACATCCGGACAGATATGCCCCTGGGCATGGTCGGTTTGATTGATTTTTACCACCCGGCTGATCTTTTTGATCTCTTCTCCGTATTCTCTCCGAATCCCTTCTTCCATCGAACAGTTGCTCCAGTACGGATAGATCATTTCCCGGAAATACCGGATGTCGTCTTCATTTACCGAAAAACGGTCCTGCGGGCGGTTCGGCAGATCTTCAAACTCCCGGTTCACCCAGGAACAGCCGCTTTCCGGAAACACAACGCCGGCCCGTACTCCTTTTGTACGATTCCCGACGATCAGCTCTTCCGGATCGATCGATATTTCAATTTCCTCACATGCGGCCTTAAAGGCAAGCGCACGTTTCTTTGCGATACTTCGATCTTCATTTTCCTGATAGATGCGGGTGATAATCTTTGCCTGCTCAATGCTGGCAAAGCGTTCTTCACGGAGCATCTTATCTTTCAGATGCTGTATTCTCTCATTCATGTCGCTTTCTCCCTGCAGAACGTGTCTGCCCAGATGGTTTTGCCTTGCAGGTCCGCGCTGCTTTCCTGCTCAGGATCAAACCGCTGACTTCGTCGAGATCACCATACCGGTAATCCCCTTCTTCCTGGAACTTGTGTTCTTCCGCAATAATCCAGCTCTGCTTTGCGCGTTCGATCACAATATGTTTCAGGATGCCGTCTTCCTCCTGGTAAGTGCTGAGTTCTCCGGTTTTAGAATTGACACCAACCGTTCCAAGAAACGCAAGATCATACCGGTAACGTCCCGCAGCTTCTGCTGCCGCAGAACTCCAGAACGCATCCCGTTCTTTGTTGATCCTGCCGCCAAGCAGGATCAGCTTCACACGTTCGGCGGTGGCCAGTACATTCATCACGGCAATCATGTTTGTAACAGCCGTCAGCTCCATCCCGCTGTCTCGTATCTTTTCAGCGAGCAGGATATTCGTTACCGATACATCCAGAAATACCGTCATCCCCGGTTTTAAAAGGGAAAACATCTGTTCGGCAAGTTCCTGCCGTTCTTCTTCATGATCATTGATTCTCTGACTGCTGGAATACAGTCCGGGGTTTCTGCGTACGGAAACCGCGCCTCCGTAGACCTTCTGAAGCCGGCCCTGTTTCTCCAGGACGGTAAGATCCTTGCGGATACTGTCCTCCGTGACCTGATATTTCTCCGCGAGTTCCTTTACCGTTACCCGCTGTTCTTTTTCGATCGTTCCTGCGATCTCTTCCAGCCGTTCCTTCGCAAACATATAGTTCTTGTTTTTTCCTGATTCTTATTATTTCTTATTGTTTTTACCCTGTCAATCAGAAATCGGAAAAGGATCCGATTTTTCTGTCGGATCCCCCGTATGATTATTCGTTTTCGATCCGCAGATAACGTCCGTCGCGGGGCGGGTCATTGATCAGTGATTCGATCCACGGTCCGTAGTTTTCTTTCGCAAGCGCTGCCGTCATGGCATCGTAGTACGGATCATTTTGGATCGCTTCCGCTTCCTGACGAAGGGTTCCTGCCGCATAACTGCTCAGGATGGTTCCCAACAGATTCAGAATTCCCTCTTCTTCTTTCCCGCGGATTCCCTGTTTTTCCAGGATTTCCCGGAAAATATCCTGCATGATTTCCGCGCTCTTCCGATCCGCTTCCTTCATCGCCTGTGCAAGTTCGATACTGCCATACCGTTCAAAATCAATCGGTTCACACCGGTATTCGATGTTTTCTTCCTGAATACGCAGTCTTCCGATCGGATGGCCGTCATACAGCGGCATGCCCTGTATGACTTCATACAGTCCGTTCTCTTCCAGAATCGATTGCGAATGAAGATGCCCGCTGATACACAAGAGCACCCCTTCTTTTCGCAGCAGCGGTTCCAGTTCTTCATTGGTGATCCGATACGTTTCGTTATGCGCATCCTTCTTTCCGGCCAGAACATTATGATGCGAGAGAAACAGTACCCGTAAACCTTCCTGTTCTGCACGGTTCAGTGCCTTCTTCAGCCAGGTCATCGTCTCTTTTGAAAACGTCCCGCTGGAGCCGTCGGTATACGTACTGTCATCCATCGCCAGGATTCGTACATTTCCGATATCCGTGTAATAACTGAGTGAATGCGGATCTGCTTCATCGATTGTAAGGAGCGGAAAAAACAGTTCCTGATACTGATCTTTTAATCCGTGATTGAAATCATGGTTGCCGGTGGTCATGATGATCGGGATACCGGCGTCTTTGATCTGTTCCAAACGCCCGGCCAGAGATTCCATATCCTGCAGTGCACCGGAATTGGTATTATCTCCGGCAATAATGAAAACATCCGGGTGTTCCTCGATCACCGCATTGATCACGGCCTGTGTCACCTCCTGGGAGTATGGCATGGCCGGCACAATGGAGGCAATCACATTCGGATCACAGGTATAATGCAGATCCGAGACGATAATCGCATCGAGATCCGGTGTTTTATACTCCACCGTTTTTTTACACCCCGTTATCAGAAACAGAATCAGAAAAAGAAAAACGCATCGCTTCCACATAGCTTCAGCTTAGCATGAAGCGGGCAGACGATACGCTTGTATTACTCCAATTCTTCCAGTACTGCCTGGATTTTCATGCCCGCATGGGATTCCGCAATGATGCCAATGACAGGATCTCTGAGGTCATCGAGCTTTTCTGCCAGTACCGTTCCGCTCAGATCATATCCTGCGGTATACCAGTCTCCGTTTCCTTCTGCGTTTTCTTCCAGCATGCCGTTTTCTCCAAGTTTCAGACCCCGTGCGGTAATCAGCCGGTCCGTATTCTTCGAACGAAACTCCGCATCGAAGGTCTCTGTCAGATCCCTGAAGTAGCCATAACCGGCCAGCCATACCAGTACTTCCCGGTCTGCGATGACCGCATCCAGCTTTTCTGAGGTGGACAGAGATACGATCCGCAGCAGATCCTTATCATTGTTATTGTTATAGGAATCATCGATCTCAACAGCTTCTGCGGTGTGCAGTGCTTTCTGAATGTCATGAATCAGACTCTGCCGGGTATCCTCCGACAGCGATGCGTCAAAGACAGCGATCCGAAGGGCATAGGATGGTTTGGGCCGCAATATGGAAACAGCGGTATAAATCAGCAGTGCAGTCACGGCAAGAACCACAAGCGTTCTGCCAAGATAATAATCCATGAAATACTGCTTTTTTTCTTCCGGTGAGAGATCCTTCCAATAACCCTTTTCCCTGGAATCCATCAGCTGACCATCTCCGCCTTCCGCTTCAGGGAAGGATGCCCTGCCGCGATCTTTTTAATGCCGGCCGGATACGGGAAGGCAATCTCCGCGATTCCGTTTTTACAGGAAAGCACGATGCCTTCTCCAAACTTCGCATGGACTACCTGATCACCTTTCTTCAGCGGGCTGATCACAGTATCTTCTTCCGGATCAAGATCCGCTTCCCGTTTCAGGGAAGGATGACCGGCTGCGATCTTCTTGATGCCAAAGGGCTGCGGGAAAGAGATCTCGGCAATTCCGTTCCGGCAGGAAAGAACAACCCCTTTGCCAAAACGGGAATGCACAACCGTTTCGCCCTTGGTAAAGTACGGTATCTCCGCACTGTCGAGGATCCGTTCCCGGTATGGTTTCGCATCCCGGAACCCTGCCTGGAAATCACGGCGGTTTTCTTCAAATACTGCTCCCTGATGTTCTATGCAGTCTTTCTCGATCTCATCGACAAACCGGCTCTGTGTGCGCATCTTCTGCAGGATATAACTGTATCCTGCCGCATCGGTAATATAGAGTTTGTTTTTTGCGCGGGTGAATGCGACATAGGCAAGACGCCGTTCTTCTTCCACGCCCTTTGGCCCGTCATTCATTGCCCGCTCATTCGGGAAGATTCCGTCATTCATATCCGTTACAAATACCGTATCAAATTCCAGGCCCTTGGCAGAGTGCACCGTCATCAGCTGAACAAAGTCAGAACTCATCGTCTCATCCCGGTCTCCATACAGACTGACCAGCTGCAGGTATTCATCCAGCGTGGATTCGGGATAATTCTCTGCGAAGGAATGCATGTCATCGATCAGTTCCTTCATGTTTTCCACACGGTCCAGTTCCTGATTGTCTTCGTAGTGTTTCTTCAGACCGGATTCATTCATTACCCTTTCAAACAGCTTGGCAATGTTCAGATCTTCCGAAGAAGCTTCCTTTCGCCAGCTTTCCACCATGGTAATGAACGCATCCAGCGTATTCTGAACCTTTCCGGAAAACAGCTGCTCGGTCTTGATGACTTCATACATGGACGCATGTTTTTCCCGTGCGGCATTTTCGATAGTATCAAGGGTCTTGTTTCCGATGCCGCGCTTTGGCTGATTGATGATGCGGCGGAAGGCCAGATCATCCGCAGCTGTTGCCATGCGCAGGTAACACAGCGCATCTTTAATTTCCTGACGTTCGAAGAAGCGGACACCGCCATAGATCACATATGGGATCCGCTGGTCCAGCAACGCTTTTTCAAGCGAACGGGACAGATAGTTTGAACGGTAAAGAATTGCAATATCGTGGTATTCCTTTCCTGCCGAATGCAGGTCTTTGATTTTCTGAGCGACCCAGGCCGCCTGATATTCGTCTCCGGCACTGGCATAATGTGTGATCTTTTCTTCACTGTCACGGCTGGAATACAGATCTTTTTCCAGACGATGCTTGTTATTGCGGATCACCGAGTTGGCTCCGTTGAGGATCATGCTGGTACTGCGATAGTTCTGGTTCAGCATGATTGTACGTGCATCCGGAAAATCTTTTACAAAGTTCAGAATGATGTTTACATCCGCACCACGCCATGTATAAATCGTCTGGTCCGGGTCGCCTACTACATACAGACTGTTCTCCGGGCCGGTCAGCTGACGAATCAGTTCATACTGAATACTGTCGATATCCTGAAACTCATCGACATGAATATAGTGAAAACGCTTCTGCCACTTTGCCAGAATCTCCGAATACTTCCGGAACATCCGTACGACCCAGAGAATCAGATCATCAAAGTCCAGCGCATAGAGATCATTCTGGCGGTTCACATAGTATTCATAGATCTTTGCCTTTGTTTTTTCACCAGAATAGGATCCTGCCAGAAGATAGGCCCGCTCGACACCGATATCTGCCGATTTGTTATTGGAGATATAGTCCAATAAAGAACTGTAGGAATATGTCTGGGAATCGACCTTCAGCTGCTTGTAGGCTTCCCGCAGGATGCTCTTCTGATCATCTGCGTCCAGTACTGTAAAGTTCCGCGGCCATCCCATGGAAAGAATATCTTCCCGAAGGATCCGCACACACAGGGAATGGATTGTGGAAATCCATGCCTGCGAAGTCTCCTCCGGCAGCATCTTCTTAATCCGTTCCTTCATTTCATTGGCGGCTTTGTTCGTAAAGGTAATGGCGAGAATCCTGGAAGGCCAGACTCCCTCATCCTGAATCAGATGAGCGATCCGCATGGTTAAAACCCGGGTTTTCCCGGATCCTGCACCTGCGACGATCCGCAGATATTTATCATCCGAAAGAACGGCATCTTTCTGTTCTTTATTCAGCGCACTGACATCAATCATAGCGGTTTCCTCTTATCGATAAATCAACAGGTAATCATTATATCATGCGCCGGAAATCGCTCTTTCTGTGCGTGGTATAATGATTCCCAAAAGGAAACCTACAATGATACTGACAGCTGATAACTGGCGCGATTATACCTGTCTTGACGCAGGAGACGGGGAGAAACTGGAACAGTGGAACGGAATCGTTCTGCGCCGTCCGGATCCCCAGGCAATCTGGCCGAAAGATGAAAAAAACAGACAGTGGTCAAAAGCGGATGCGATCTATCACCGGTCTTCGAAAGGAGGCGGTGAGTGGGAATACCGAAAATCGCTTCCCGAATCCTGGACCGTTTCTTATCGGGATCT
The DNA here is from genome assembly GCA_016284975.1 of Solobacterium sp. GTDB lineage: Bacteria > Bacillota_I > Bacilli_A > Erysipelotrichales > Erysipelotrichaceae > Bulleidia. The sequence goes on along the minus strand of JAEEPV010000097.1, from coordinate 3,349 downwards.
GACCTTCAAAGTCAGCCCGACCGGTTTTAAACATACCGGTCTGTTTCCCGAACAGGCGGTCAACTGGGACTGGATGAGCGGACTGATCTCTGCCCACGCGGATGAAAATCTTCGGATTCTGAATCTGTTTGCCTATACCGGAGGAGCCACCATGGCCTGTTCTGCCGCAGGTGCTGCAGAAGTGGTTCACGTTGACGCCTCTAAGGGCATGGTTGCCTGGGCAAAGGAAAACCGTGATCTTTCGCATCTGGAAGATCATACGATCCGATTCATTGTCGATGACTGCCTGAAGTTTGTCGAACGGGAAAAGCGCAGAGGCCGTACCTATCACGGTATCCTGATGGATCCGCCTTCCTATGGAAGAGGCCCCAACGGAGAGCTTTGGAAGTTTGAAAAGGAACTGCCGAAACTGATTCAGGCAAGTCTGGATATCTTTGACAACAACGGACTGTTTTTCCTGATCAACAGCTATACGACCGGCTTTTCTTCCATTGTTCTGGAAGATCTGATGGTAACGATGTTTGAAGATCGCTCCGATCGCGGAAACGTATCTGCCGGAGAAGTCGCTCTGCCGATCGAACATAAGAATCTGCGGCTTCCATGCGGTATCTATGGAAGATGGGAGCGCAATGATTAAGGTTTTATATGAAGACAATCATCTGCTTGGGGTCGAGAAACCAGTCAATGTACCGGTCAACGAAGATGCCAGCTGTGATGAAGATCTTCTGAGTCTTTCTAAAGAGTATATCCGCGTAAAGTACCAGAAGCCGGGGAATGTATACCTCGGACTGGTACACCGTCTGGATCGTCCGGTCGGAGGCGCTATGATCTTCGCCCGTACCTCGAAAGCGGCTTCCCGTCTTTCGGATATGATCCGGACCAACCGCATGAAGAAAACCTACCTTGCGGTACTGGACGGCGTCGCTGAAAAGCAGTCCGATACCTTTGTCGATTATCTGAGCAAAGATCATCGGACCAATATGGTGACCGTTACGGATGAAGCACACGGAAAACGTTCCGTGCTTCATTACGAAGTACTGGCCGTCAAGGAAAACAAAACGCTGGTAAAGATTCATCTGGAGACCGGAAGAAGTCATCAGATCCGCGTGCAGTTTGCCTCGCGGGGTCTGCCGCTGGTTCATGACCACCGCTACAACCCGGATCCCAAAGACGGGCAGATTGCCCTTTGGGCTTATCGCCTTGAATTCCCGCATCCGGTGACAAAGGAACCGGTCGTACTGATCTCCATCCCGCCGGACAGCGGTGTATGGAAACTGTTTGAGGAGTATTATGCCGAAAACTGAAACAAAGAAACGCAGAAAAAAAAGAAGAAGATATCGTCTGGTTATTCCCTCGCTTGAAGAAGCCAGAAAGAACAGCGAAGCACAGTCGCCGGTCAAAAAGCGTCGGAAGAATACCAGATTCAAACTGCGCAATGTCCGTAAGGAAGTATGGTTCGTACTTGCCGGTATTGTGGTGCTTTTGGGTGTGCTTCTGATTCCCGGAGCGATCGAAAAAAGCAAGCTGAAGAAGCTGGGCTATAACAAGGAAACGATTGCCGCGATCCGCAGGCAGAAACTTGCAAAAACACTGATTGACAATCAGTACTACAGCGAATATCTGGCTTCCTGTATCCGAAGTGGAACCGTCAATACCGATTACCTGAGTCTCTATACCGTAATCGAAGGTGAAAAATACCTCGATGACACCGATTTTCTGATGGTCGGAAGACTGCGGGATAAGGGTTATGTTGAAGAACAGATTCTCAATCTGTACAAAAATCTCCGGTTTGTCGATATAACCCCATTGTTGATATATGACTATCAGGTACTGGAACAGGGATATATCGATGACTGTCTCGCACATCCGGATAATTCCCGGTCTTCCTTTGTACTGACCCACAATTTCTACACCCCATATGAGAATACGTATTCGGCTGATCCGAACCGTACCGATATGCTGGTAAACAAAACGTGGCACCTTGATGAAACCTATGAACCGAAAGAACTCACCCCGCTTTCAGTACACTGCGGCGCAAGCGGAACACAGCTTTCCAAAGAAGCGGCAGATGCCATGGAAGAATGGGCTGCCGGCGGAAAAGCAGTCGGTGTATCCTTCTACGCAACCAGTTCCTATCGTTCCTACGATTCGCAGAAAGCACTGTATGACAACTATGTATTCCTGCATGGTCAGGAACAGGCCGATCGTGAAAGTGCGCGTCCAGGATTCTCCGAACATCAGACCGGTCTTACCGTAGACGTAGCAGCGGTCGGCGATGAAGATAAAGACTTCAGTGAAACCAGCGCATTTATCTGGGCTTCAGCCAACTGTATGGATTATGGATGGATCCTGCGTTATCCGGAAAACAAAGAAGACATTACCGGTTACGAATATGAATCCTGGCATTACCGGTATGTCGGAAAAGATCTTGCCCAGGCAGTATACAAGTCAGGCATGACCTATGATGAATTCTGGAGCCTGTATCTCAAGCCATGGTCGGATGAAACCAACAGGCCAAGTGATACTGTTCTCGCAAACAGCGACTGGCACAATCTGCTGAAGAGCGAAGAAGCACCTGCTGAAGGAGAAGCCAGCCAGGAAGGCACGGAAGAAGCTCAGGCACAGTAAAACCCGCAAACTGATGATCTGCGGGTTTTTTGATCAGCTTTCCTTCATTTTGTTTTCAGATAATGATAAAGCCCGGTACATCCTTCCAGGGCATCGATCCAGGTGGACTCAAAATCTCCGGTATACCAGGGATCTGCCACACTGCCCGGTCGGTCGGTATAATCCATCAGCAGTGAGATCTTCCCCTCCGGATCGTTGTCATACAGCCTCAGCATGTTTCTCAGATTCGCCTGATCCATTCCAATCAGATAATCAAATTTCTGATAGTCATTCCGTTTCATCTGCCGTGCCGTTTTTCCGGCACAGGAAATCCCATGTTCCGCAAGTTTTCTTCTTGCGGGCGGATAGACCGGATTACCGATCTCTTCGGAACTTGTCGCTGCAGATTCGATATAAAAATGATTTGTATCTCCTGCATCTGCCACTATTTTCTTCATCACAAACTCACACATTGCACTTCTGCAGATGTTGCCGTGACAAATGAATAATATTTTTGTCTTACCCTGCATAATTACTCACAACCTCTCAAAACCGCATATTTAAGCCTTATTCATATGGCGTTCATTATATCCAGCATTTCGCATAGTTTGACCTTTTTTCTGGTTCAGTCCCAAAACCTGTGTGTAGAAAGATAGAAGAACAATAAAAGGGCCTTCTATAATGTTGGTTACCACACTAACAGATAGGAGACCCATATGCAGTATAGTAACTTGAAGCCACT
>JAEEPV010000096.1 GCA_016284975.1 Solobacterium sp. | reverse complement strand
TTGCGTCGTTATCGCTGAACCGCGGCCAACTCGGAAGTCCTTGTAAACAGAGTATTCTTTCCCTCCATTTCACAAGCCGGAAGGTCTCTTCTTGAAAGCCCGCTCTGTTCTTTCTTCGTCACTGTCAGCGCTGTTATCATAGCATATCTTTCTGACAACCGTTGATAGAAAAAAATCAGAAGGCGGACATTTCTGTCCGCCTGACCACACATTTTTCCGTATTTTATTCCTTTACACCACCGGCAGTAACGCCACCGACAATGCTCTTGGAAAGGATGAGATAAACAACGATAACCGGGAAGATCGAGAATGCGATCGTCACATAGACGACACCCATATCGAACTTCAGCCAGTCTGCAGAACGCAGCTGAGCAATCAGGATCGGGAGCGTCTTCTTCTTATCTGTGCTGAGGATCAGCGCCGGAGTAAAGTAGTTGTTCCAGGAAGAGACAAAGGAGAAGATTGCCTCTACCGCAATCGCCGGCTTCATCAGCGGAAGGACGATCCGATTGAAAATCTGAGGTTCCGAGCATCCGTCGATACGTGCTGCCTCCAGCAAAGACAGCGGGAGGTTGGAATCCATGTACTGCTTCATGTAGAAGAAGACAACCGGTGCTGCAATCGCAGGAAGAATCAGCGGGACAAAGGTATCCATTAGCTTCAGTTTATTCATGAAGGATATAAAACCGAGAGCAGTAACCTGTGTCGGAATCATCATGACCATCAGGATAAAGGTGAAGAATGCTTTTCTGCCCACGTAGTTATATGCATGAATCGAGAATGCTGTCATGCAGGAGAAATATACACAGAGAGCAGCCGAGCTGGCAGCCACGATCAGGGAATTGAGCATACCGTTAAGAACCGGTACTGTTCCTTTGATCATGTTGGTGAAGTTCTGTACGAGGAAGCCTCCCGGAACTACGGTGAATCCGGTTTTGAGACCGGCATTCGAACGGGTCGCGTTGATGAACAGAATATAGAACCAGATCAGGCAGAGGAAGGAGAGAAGGATGAGAACAAAGTACGCAATCGTTCTTCTGGCATGGATATTCATGCCTTTTCTTGTTGTGTTATTCATTGTATTTTCACTCATTTCAGCTTACCCCCTTTCCTTATTTAATCTCTCCGGCATAGGAGATCCGGAAGACAATGAAGCTCAGAATACCTGTGATGATGAACAGGAATACGGACAGCGCGCCGCCCATACCGAAGTTCTTCGAGAAGAGGTGCTTGTTCAGGTACATGATCAGCGTCATCGATGTACGAGCCGGGTCACCGGTACCGTTGGTCAGGATCTGAGGAACATCGAACATCTGGAGTCCGCCGATCAGGGATGTAATCAATACGTAAACAAGAATCGGGCGAAGGATCGGAAGTGTGATCTTCCAGAAGATTTCCGTAGCGGTAGCGCCGTCAATCTCGGCTGCTTCATACAGGGACTGATCGATACCCATCATACCTGCCATAAGCAGGATCGTGGTATTACCGAACCACATGACAAAGTTCATAAATCCGACCAGGCACCGTACTGCCGTAACATTCGACATAAAGGTAAACGGTTTTGATAAGAATCCGAGCTGAATCAGAATCGAGTTGACCGGACCATTGTCCGAGAACAGCGTGAAGAACAGCATCGAGAACGCAGATGCCATGATCAGGTTCGGAAGATAGATGACCGTCTTGAAGAAGCGCTGTCCCTTCAATCGAAGCGAGGGATCTGTGAACCATGCGGCAAGCAGAAGGGAAATTATAATCTGCGGGACAAATCCGATGATCCACATGATCAGCGTGTTTTTGCTGTAGTTGATTAAATCGCCGTTTGTAAGGATTGTCTGGAAATTCTGAAGACCAACAAAGTTCGGACCAATCTGTGTAAGACCGGAACGATAGTTCTCAAAGAAACTGTTGTAGATGGTCGTGAAGAGCGGAATCAGCTGAAAAACGAAGTAAACCGCAAAGAAGGGAACCAGGAACAGATATCCCCACCGGTTGTAGGAAACGACTGCGCTTTTCTGCTTGTGCTTGTACTTTTTGTCACTCATATTGATAATTTGCCTCCCCTTTTAAACACATTATTATGATGATTCTAGTACTTAGAGCATATATATCCATTTTATATATATCTTCTGAATACTGGAATCATTTTCGAATAAAATAAGTGCCTGCCCGGCCGAACCGGACAGGCACTTAAGCTGTTTTTTTATAATTCCTTACTGTTCAGAATTACTTAGCGAGTTCAGGATACTTCTCACCAACTGCCTTGTAGAATGCATCGAGTGCTTCTTCATAGGTGTAGTGGCCATCGAAGTAGTTCTTCATCGCGTTCTGGAATTCCTCTGTGCAGCCCTGGTCATAGTTGGAGATGTTGGCCATGGAGATCTTGTCTGCACCAGCGCAGAACATTGCGAGAGGGTTCTGACCGCCGAGGATCGGGAATGCATAGGAATCATCCTTAGCAGCTGCTTCCATTGCAGGCTTGTTGTTAACGAAGTCGCTGTCCTTCTTGACGATGTCAGTCATAACGGACTCTGTGCATGTCAGCTGCTTCATGATGTCAGCAACGAGTGTCGGGTTGTCGGAGCCCTGAGCACCGCAGATCCATGTTCCGCCCCAGTTGAATCCCTGAGGACCTTCGACTGCAGCCCAGCCGCCGTCGTGAGCAACGGAACCATCTTCATCAGCAGCCATGCAGAAGTTGATGAGCCATGCCGGACCAAAGTAGCAGAATACCTTGCCGTCTTTCATGAAGCCAGCGTTCCATTCATCGCCCCAGAGGTCGTATGTGTTGGTTTCGCCTGCGTCTACGAGAGCCTTGGAATCTTCAACCCACTTCTCAATGTTCTTGTCGATGTTGATCTTGCCATCTTCAACCCACTTGGAAGTTACGTTGTTGGAGTAAACACGGTATGTGTCGTTTGCGGAGCAGGTAATTGTGTAGCCAGCTTCCTTGAGCTTGCCAGCTGCTTCATTGAACTTCTCCCAGGAATCGAACAGCGGAGCGATGTCAGCCGGATCTTCGCTTCCGAATACTTCCTTCGCCATATCGCGTCTGTAGATCATAACGCCCGGGCAGCCCTGCCAGGAAACACCACGGAGAACGCCATTAGCAGTAACAACATCCTTTGTGTACTGATACTGATTAGCGAGGTCTGCATCTGTGAGGCCGAGGTCACCCTTGACATCAAGTGCAACTGCAGGATCAGCACCTGTGTACTTCAGAGCGTAGTCAGCTTCGACCAGGAAGATGTCAACTTTGTCGTCTGCAGCAGCCTGAGCATTTGTCGGAAGTGTTTCATCGAGTTTGTTCTGATAAGCGTTGTCATCAGACGGTGTGATTGTGAACTTAACAGTTACATCACCGATCTTACCAGTTGTAGCGTCAACCTTTTCGTAACCAGGATAATGATCCTCGAGACGAGACTTGAACTCTTCGTTCCAGCAGTAGATGTTCAGTACAGAACCTTCTGCGCTTTCGGTAGCTGTTGTGGTTTCGCCACCGTCAGTTGTTGTTGCCGGAGTTCCTGCATCTGTGGCTGTGCCGCAAGCTACGAGGCTGGCAGCCATCAGAGCGGAGAGTAAAACACTTGCTAATTTCTTCATTTTTCTTCCTCCCATTATAGCCCTGTGTTTGTTCTGAATGTGACCATTCAGAGTCATGAAGCGGATCATTCATTTCAGTACCAGTGAATGGAATGATTTTTGATACATTCCCTCATTTGTGGGATGTATTCGCTTTCGACACTCAAAATGTAACCCCTACCAAGCGAAAATGCAAGCGGTTTTCGCTAACTTTTCACACAAAACGTATTGACAAACAAAATTTTTTAGTGCATTGTAAACGTTTCAACTTGCGTAACTAAGCCTATTTGTCCTATCTTTTACATTTTTCAAAAAAATTTCGATATCTTGTATTTGTCCATGAAGAATGTTAAATCTTGATTGTAAGTCCTGTGTACCAGCATGATTTTTTGTACCAACATCAAATGAAATTAGGTTAAAGATAATAATCCTGTAAAAGGAAGGAGGACACCTTTATCAAGTACGGTTATTTTGATGACAAAAACCGCGAGTATGTCATCACTACTCCGAAGACACCGCTGCCCTGGATCAATTATCTCGGCAACAAGGACTTCTTCTCGCTGATTTCAAACACAATGGGCGGCTATACGTTCTATAAAGACGCCAAGCTGCTTCGAATCACCCGTTACCGCTATAATAATGTGCCTTATGATAATAACGGCAAATACTTCTACATTAAAGACGGCGATACGATCTGGAATCCCGGATGGCAGCCGATGCGCACCGAACTCGATTCCTACGAATGCCGTCATGGCATGGGCTACAGTGTCTTCACGGGTTCCCGGAATGATGTTGAGGCAAATGTCGTAACCCTTGTACCGCTTAATGATACCTGTGAGGTCATGAAAGTCACCCTCACCAACAAGGCCAGTGCGGATAAAGCGCTTAAACTGTTCTCTTATGTGGAATGGTGCCTCTGGAACGCAGATGATGATGAGCGCAACTTCCAGCGCAATCTGTCCACCGGTGAAGTCGAAGTCATCGGCTCTACGATCTTCCACAAGACCGAATACCGCGAACGCAGAAACCATTATGCAATCTTCTCGGTCAATGCCGATGTTGACGGCTACGATACCGCTAGAGACCAGTTCCTTGGTTTCTATAACGGTCCGGATCATCCGGATGCCGTTATCAACGGTAAATGCAGAGATTCCTTCGCCTCCGGCTGGTCCCCGATCGCAGCACATCAGCTGAATGTCAATCTGAAACCGGGCGAATCCAGATCCTTCGTATTCGTTCTCGGTTATATCGAGAACCCGGATGATGATAAATGGGAAAGCTATGGCGTCGAAAAGAAAGACAAAGCCTGGGCGATGTTAGACCGCTATAAGACCACCGATCAGGTAGATGCGGCGCTTGCAGAACTGAAAGAATTCTGGACGGATCTGCTTTCGAATTATCATGCTGAGACA
>JAEEPV010000095.1 GCA_016284975.1 Solobacterium sp. | reverse complement strand
GGCTGTTTTTCTTTTTCCGGAATGATCCATAGTTATCAAGGAAAACAGATACATGAGGAACGGTTCAGCCGCCGCCCACAGAAAAAGCCGAATTGCTCGGCTTATTTCGGAATTGATCTGGCAAGAGAAGAGTTTTTGTATTCTTTCTCTGTTGATACATCCCGGATCACTTTGATGCCATCCGGAATTACAATCGGTTCATTTTCATCATCCAGTTCGACTTCCAGTATTGCCCGGTCTTTCCAGAACGGGTAGATATCAATCTCATAATACTTGTCCTTCCAGGTCAGACAGTATCTTGTTTTTATTACCGGATTCAGTTCTGGATCTGCCTCTTTCAGTATTTTCTCGTAATCCCCTTTACGCAGCCGCTGTTCCACTTCAAGCCGTCCGACATCTGAAATCTGTCTTTTCGTGGTTTTATAGTAGATATAGCTGCCGTTCTCCCCGCGTTTGCGAATCCGGCGTTCTTCGTTTGGAGGTGCGATCAGATAAGTCTGAACGATATCAACCTTCCGGCAATTTGGAAGACTTTCCAGCCATTTGATATCCGGGTATTCAATCAGAAGTCTCCGCTCAATTTCAAGCGATACCGATTCCCCGAGAAAGAAGCTGATTTCCTTGATGAGCCGCTTCATTTTCTCATCAAATGAAGTGGAGTTATCAATAATACGCAGATGCGGATGCCCCGTCCATGCCTTGATGATCCGCTTATCCAGATTAACCGCTTCTTCCACTGTTTCGTACCGTGTTGAATTGGTTTCAAAGGAGTAGTATTTTTCAGCGCCGTTTGCGGCTGTTACCAGATGGAATACCGCATCATAACTGTCCCGCAGTTCTACTTCGGATAATCCGGTAGATTCCAGAACGATATTAAATTCTTCATCATTCATATAAGCGCGGTTATCTATTGCGCCCCGATCACATACAATCAGGATCTTATCCTTAGGCATGGTTCTGGCTGCACGTTCAAAGATCCGTTCCTTCGTCAGCTGAAGCTCCATCTGCCCAATCTGATAATCCGCATTTGTTCCGCAGGTCCAGGGACAGACCCCACCGCCGAGCAGTTCCGTTGCCGTTTCCGGCACAAACAGCACCGTATATCCGAGCTGTGAAATGTAGTTTTGAATCCAGCTGAGCGCTGTTGTCTTACCGGCACACGGGCCGCCTGTGATTACGATCTTTTTCAGTTCCATACACCAACATAGTATGTCATTCCGACTGGAGCGACAATGCCATTTCTCTGATTTCGATAATCCCTTTGTAATTACTTCAGTTTCCAGAGTGCACAGTATCCGGAAGCACCGCCAGAGTACTGCCCGTTGGCACACTTGTCGCCATCATAGTAGTACATACAGTTGCCGCAGGAACGGTTTGCGCCGCCGTTGTACTGTGTCGTCTGATGGATCTGACTCTGTCTCTGCATCTGCTGTGCAAAGTTCTGAGAACTCCTCTGCATCTGCGCGTTCATCGCTTCCAGACGCTGACGGCTGGCTTCCCGCTCCCGCATCTGAGCCTGTTCATCCGCGAGCTGTCCGGGAGTCTTCATTAGGCCTTTACCGATATTATGCAGATATTCTGAAATCGGAACCTGATACAGATCGGCGCCTGCTTTGATCTGCTCACCCGTCAAATCCAGATACATCAGGTTTTTCTGACGATTTTCCGGCATACGGATCAGCAGATGGAACCAGTCGTTGCCCTCTTCTCTGTCGAAGTTTTTATATACTTCCGCCATGGTCTCCGCTCTATACTTCAAAGCCTCCTCCGCCATCCGGTAATATTTCTCCTTCCGTTCAATCTTTGACAGAGGAATCTCAAAATCTTCTGTTGTTTCCGGATAGGGTGTTCCGCAGAAAGGACATACGGAAGAGCCCTGGTGATAGGGAGCTTCACAAGCTGCACATTTTTCAATTCTTCGTACTGGCGCTTTCGCCTTAACTTCATCCGGTGAGAGATCCAGATATTCTTCCATCTTTTCAAGATTCCGGATCGCTTCCGCATATTTCTGCTGGCACTGCAGGCAGTGTGCACAGTTTTCATCATTGACCAGACAGGATGCTTCACAGTACTGTCCCGGTTTTTTGACAGTGGCACGGCGGTTTACTTCTGCATTGAACTGCATTTTAACCATGCCCGGATTTACTGCCTGACTGATACAGTCACGGCTAAAATCTGCCTCTGTGTATACTCCCGCAATACGTCCACCGGTGTTTGCCATGCCAAACATATTTGAAACATCTGCCCCTCCAAACAACAGATTGGCTGCTTTGGACTGAAGTTCTTCCATGGATTTCCCTTCAGTTTCCTTGCGAATGGCATCAACTGCTTTTGAAAGCTCATCCATAAATCCCATATTCTGTTCCTCCTGTACTGAAAAACACATAACTGCTGTTACTATCTATCGTACATGTGCATCACAATATTCCGATTGCAAACAAAGATATTTCCATAATTGGCAAAAACAGAAAAAGTGATGCTGTAACTGGCATCACTTTCGCTTTGTTATTTCGTTTCTGTGAGGATCGTCTCTGCACAGCGTTTTCCGAACACAACAGATTCCACGACTGCGTTACCGCCCAGACGGTTCGCACCGTGCACGCCGCCGGCCACTTCCCCTGCCGCATACAGCCCGGGAATGACTTCCTCATCCGCATTCAGCACATGACAGTTTTCGTCGATATGAATACCGCCCATGGTGTGATGAATACTTACCTGACGCGGTGTAGATACCCAAGGGCCGTTTTCCAGTTTGACGGAATACAGTGTTCTTCCGTATTCATCTTCCTGTTGACCATCCACACATTCATTAAAAGAATCAATCGTTTCCTGTAACACCTTCGGATCCATCTCCAGTTTTTCCGCCAGTGCTTCAACCGTATCTTCGGTTACGACATAGCCATTCTCTTCCAGATAGGCAAAGGAGAACCCGTCTGCACTTCTCCAGGAATCATCCCGGATATCTTTATAATCACCATCCCCGGATTCCAGCATATAGAACTGACCATCCGGCTGTTTGAGTATGGCAAGACAGATCTCATCTCTTCTTCCGTCTTCCCGTACAAACCGTTTGCCTTCTTTGTTGATAAAGATGATCTGATCCGTTCCGTT
>JAEEPV010000094.1 GCA_016284975.1 Solobacterium sp. | reverse complement strand
TCCAGTTTGATATCAGCGATATCTGCCTTGAGTTCTAATTCCTTTTGTCTTTTCCTGTTTTCGAACATGCATATCTCCGATCTTCGTTCATGATATCAGACCCCAAGCGTCTGTGCCCGCTGTATGGCATGTTCGGCTGCACGTTTCTTCATCTGACGATATTTCTTCTTCTCGGCTTCCAGATAACGATCAAATTCATCCTCATTAAGACCGTTCAGGTATGTTTCGTATTCCATCGGTGTCATCCGGCGCCGATCCCACTGCCTGCGTTCATTGTTGAAGTAATCCAGATAGTTGGAACAGAGCACTTCAAGCTCAATGATGTCGTTACAGTCCCGATAGGCAGTCTCTGTCTTGAACAAGGCGAAGAATGATTCCTGCGGCGCATTATCCAGACAGTTACCACGCTTTGACATGGACTGTTTCAGGCCAAGGTTCTGAATGGAATTCTGGTATGTATCAGTAAGATACAGAGCACCCTGATCACTATGAAAGATCGCTTTCGGCTTGAAGATGACATTGTCCAGTGATTTCAGTGAAGAGAGAACGAGCTTCAGATCATTACACTCATTGATCGTCAGGTCATACATCCGGCCCGTCACCGCATCACGGATCGCAGATCCATACGCAAGCTTATGATCTCCGTATGGGATATATGTCACATCGGTAAGAGTATGAGTATTTGGCCGGGCGATCCGGAATCTGCGTTTCAGAAGATTTGGCTTCTTATGTTCTTCCAGATTCTGCCGCGCTTCAATGCGGGACTGTTTCTTTTCACGGATGCCGGAACGAACGCCGTACTTCTTCATGAGACGTTTAATTTTATTCATTGAGAAATGATATCCGGTCACATCATCCATCATCATATAGAGCTGGCGGATACCCTTATGGAATCCCCTGTAATCCATTACCTGCTTAATGATCTCAATATCCTTATCATCCTGTGCATCCCGCATCTTTTGGGATATACCGTAGCTGTTATTGCGAAGGATCGAATAATACGATGACCTGGAGATACCGATCTTCTTTAGCAGATAACTGGTATTCACGATCTTCATCGGATCAATCGGGTATCCCTGTATCCAGTAACACAGTTTCTTTTTCTGGATGTAGTCCATAGCCGGCAGTTCCTCTTCCCGGATCTTTCGGAATCGTTCTTCAACCAGTTCTGTAAGCTTCCGGTATCTCCGCTCCTGTATTCGCAATAACTGCACAGTGACGTCTTTACACTGGTCATCTGTTCTTTTCCAATGGGTCAGTTTGTATTTGAGGTTCACTTGTACTGAGACAGGAATATCATTTGGGTCGATTTCGTATAGCTCGAGGATCTCATTGATCTTCATGATCTCGATGAGAAAGGAAGCTTCGTTGTAAAACGACTCGCAGAAACGTATCTTTTTGGTGATGATGGATTTGATGTAGGGATGATTGCAGTATTTCTCTATGACCGCGTCTGAATGCGATACTTTGGATGGCACTGCACTTCTGCCTTCAAATAGTCGTTGTAATGCATATATGCGCTGGTATCCGACTTTCTCTGGATCAATACCAGCCTTTCGAATTCCTTCTTCAACAGATTGTTCCGGATATGCATTAAACAGCTTATTGCGAAAGTCATCGCTGAAAGATATTCCTCTTCCGTTCTTCGGTTTCACGAACATCCCTGTGCTTAGTAGGTATTCATTATTGTCGGGATCAGTCCAGTAATGCGATTTATCACCAACGGGAAGGTTCCATTTTGCGTTGACCGGGCGACCACATCTTTTGAATTTGTTACATAAGGTGCCTATTACTTCCTGGCCTAATTCTTTCAAAGAGTACCCGTTCTCAGTAAGGACCCTCTTTACGCCTTGTCTTTTTTCCTGTTCCCAGGCTTCATAGAGTTTAATGCGGAATTCATAAGTGAAGCGGATCGTATGATCATCTACGTAACGGACATTTGGATCTGCTTGAAACTTTTGAATCTGGTCTTGCGTGAAATGCTTGGCGGTTGATCTTCTTTTCATATTGTCGTCCATCATTGGACGTAAGATTATTGGCAAATTGAAAGTCCCCGTAGACTTCAGAATTGTCAATCTTCTGTACGTCTTACGGGGACCAGTTTAATTTGACGGTCCTTTTTCAGACTGCGTGTCAGTTCGTTTTGCGGGATCGCTTCCGGTTAATTTTCCAGTGTGGATGGATCAACCGCGTGGAGTCCCGAAACATCGGCATCTTTTGTGACCAGATATTCATAGATATCGGATTCACCGTTTTCTCCCGCAATGAAGAAGGTGATGATGCCGTCTTTTACCGTGATTTTATATTCCCCACCGGAGATATTTCCTGCTCCGTCAAAAAGGGTCAATGTATCGCCGTCCAGCTTCCAGGTCAGCGCTTCCGTCTCACCGTCAACGGTTACGGTAGCGGTGTTGTCTTCCTTCAGCTGGATGGTGAATTCCATTTCTCCTTCCGGAATGGTGATGCACACCCCATCACGTTCCACCGCGTAGATATGGTATTCTCCGGCAACTGCGGAAACGTCGCTTACAACCGTATCTTTCAGCTTTTTATACTCATCCATGGAAATGACTTTCAGGTTTGAGAGATCCGCATTATCCTGTGCAAAGCAGATTACAATTCCGTCTCCCAAATCGAGATAAAGAATTCCGTCTTTCAGAGTTCCGGTAAAATCGGAAACACCTGCTTTCATGGTGAAGGATCCGCTGTTGTCCCAGGAGGTGATCGGGCCCTTGTTGTCTTCTCCGAAATTCAGATTGCCGGCACCGTCTTCGGTCAGTTCAATGGTATAGCCTTTGGTGCTGTCACTTTCGACGATATAGTCATCGAGTTTTACGCCGACCGCCTTATAGGTACCCGCATCGGTCAGCTTTGAAACTGCCTCAGCAGCCGGACTGTCCCCGGCGGATTCCTTCGGTGTTTCTTCCGATGTGCCTGTACCGCATGCGGCAAGGGAAACCGAAAGACCGGTAACCGCGAGGAATTTAATGAATAAGCTAAAATATTTCTTCATCTCAATTATCCTTTCTTCCCTGCAGGGTGTATTTCTAATACCATCATATCGGTAATGAGGGAGGAAAAGAAATGATTTCCGATTCTGTCATGTGCAGAAAGCCGTACAGATATTAATAGATAAAAGAATAATTCGAACTATAACGAATCGTCATCCTGCAAAAAAGGTATAATTGAGCCGTCCGGACAACCGTTGCCGGACAAGGGAAGTAAGAGGTATTACCATGAATGCAAGTTTTCTCTTTAATCTGGTCATGATTGCGATTTCGGCATTTATGCTGTATCGGATCATTATGCTGACGGGGCGTCAGAAAAGCAATAAAAAGATGCTGGCGATCCTGGATCAGTTTGATGACGAACAGGGCTTTTTTGAAGCGGCGAATCAGTTCATTGAAACCGAGAAAGACGCAGAGTTTGTTCAGAAGGTCAGTGTGCTTCGCTTATGGGGCGACACCTTCTATGAAAAGGATGAAGATTTTAAGAAACATCTGGCAGAGCTGAACATTGATACCCTTTTGAATCCGGATGGAAAAAACAAGGGCTTCAGCCAGAATGAAGACAGCTTCTTTTATCTCTACATGGCAATCCCCAACCGGCTGAACTACCGGAAGGCAGAAGGATTCCGCAAACTGCTTCATGAAAAGCTTTCGGCATATGATGAAGCGAATGCGCAGGTGCTTCTGAAAAAGATCTATGAGGAAAACAAAAAGTATTACGACAATACCGATGATCGGGGAAGAGCGTTCATCGAGTCGTTTCTGGAAGGGGAATACGGCGGATATAAGTATTCCAAGCAGCTGATCGGACTTTACAAGAGCTGTGAAGAAGCGCTGCTTGCGAAGATGTATGAAGAAGAGAACAATACCGAGCGTTATGAAGAATGCATGAAGGATATTGAAACCTTCGGAACGAAGACACGTCTTGGCATCCGGTGGATAAAGGAAGTCGGACTTTCCTATCCGGAAGAACCGGAAGAGGAAGAAGAATCCGAAGAAGCAGAAGAAACCGAAACCACCGCTGAGACGGAAATCGCAGAAACAACCGAAGAAAAGGAAACCGAAGAATGAAACTGATTGCGGGGCTTGGAAACCCGGGCAAGGAATACGAAAAGACACGGCATAACAGCGGTTATATGGCACTGTCAAAGCTGGCAGATGAGGTCGGGGCGTCAGTGACGTCCCAGAAGTTCAACGCCCTGATAGCCATGACCATGATCAGCGGCGAAAAGGTGCTGCTGATGGAACCGCTGACCTTTATGAATCTTTCTGGCAATGCGGTAAGAGCCGCAGCGGATTATTATCACATCGAACCGGAAGATATTCTGATCATTCACGATGATATGGATCTGCCGGTCGGTTCGGTACGGATCCGCTCCAAAGGGAGTTCCGGCGGGCAGAAGGGAATGAAACATATCATTTCCTGCATGGGTACCGATGAAATCGCAAGGATCCGGATCGGTGTCGGACATAATGCCCGCGGTGAACATGAAGCCGTTCCGGACTGGGTGCTTTCACCCATCCCGAAGGAAGAAAAAGAAGCGTTTGATCAGGCCATTGAGGTCGCTGCCGCAGCCGCGAAAGCCTGGGTCAGTGAACCCATGAACAAGGTCATGTCGGACTATAATCGGAAGGTCAGACAGGAAAAAGCAGAAAAGGAAGAGTGAAGTTGGAAAAAACAATTGGAATTCCCCGACAGCTTCTGGAGGAATTCGAAAACAACGCGGCGGTACGGAAACTGGATCAGGAAAAAGGACCGCTGCCGCTGACATCACTGATCGAAGAAGCCATGGTGATCGCAGTTTCCTACCTGCGGAAACCACGGGGAATGCTTGTGGTCAAAAACAGTTTATACAGCGCACAGAAACTCTATGAGAGGCTCGCACCCCTGGTAGGGGAAACACAATGTGCGCTTTTCGGCGCGGATGAATCCCTTCGGGTTGAGGCAATCGCAGCCAGTCCGGAGATGACGGCTGCCAAAGTAGAAACGCTGGCTTCCTTACTGGAAAACCCGGATCAGATCGTTGTGACCTGCCCGAGCGGCCTGCTGCGTCAGCTTCCGCTACCGGCATCGTTCCGGGATGCGAGTATTACGATCCGCATCGGCGATACGCTGGAGATGGAAGAGCTGAAACGAAAGCTCAGGGCCGGTGGATACAGTGAAGCTGCACATATTGATCAGCCTTTGTCGTTTGCGGCACGCGGCGGCATCGTCGATGTCTATTCCATCAACTATGATCAGCCGGTAAGAATCGAGTTCTTCGATAATGAAATCGACAGTATCCGTTTCTTTGATGCGGGAACACAGAAGACCGTTCTGCCGCTGCAGGAAGTACAGATCGTTCCGGCAAGTGATGTTCTGTTTTCAGAGGCGGAAAAGGAAGAACTGCGGAAGAAGGCGGAAGCACTGCTGGAACAGGCCGATGATCCGATCCTGGATTCCAATATCCAGACGACGCTTGATCTGATCGATCACGATATCAGTGAACCGGGTCTCTATCCGTATTACGCACTGCTGGATGCTTCGGCAGGAATCTTTGATTATATGAAGAATCCGCTGATCATTCTCAGTGATGAAGAACTGATCCGGGACAATATCAAACATCTGAATGAAGAGACTGTTTCCTATCTGCAGGAGATGTGTCAGGAGAAGAAGCTGCTGCCGCGGTTTGCGGTATTCCATGATTTTGACCGGATCGCACCTTCCGGCAGACGGATCAAGGAAGATCCGCTGTATGACAATATTTCCAATATTACCGAAGTACATCTGCCGTCCGATCCGCTGAACATGCGGCTGAGGATCCTGCGGGAAGAAACGCGGGTGCTGATGTGCCTGTACAGTTCTCAGATGCAGCGGGTGATCAACACCTGTGTGGAAGAACAGATACCGTATCATCTGATCACGGATGAACAGCCGCTTCAGGATGGTGTCAATATCCTTTTACATCCGCTGCCGCAGGGCTTTGTACTGGAAGACCGGAGTCTTTGTGTCATTACGGATAATGAACTGTTCGAGATGCACCGGCCGAGCGGCCGTTATGAAAAGAAGTTCCGGAATGCGGAAGTGATCCATGGGTATGACGAGCTGGAACCGGGAGATTATGTGGTTCATGCGACGCATGGTGTCGGTCAGTATGTTGGGATTGAGACACGAGAAGTACAGGGCACGATGCGGGATTTTCTGCGCATCGTATACAAAGGCAATGCCGAACTGCTGGTACCGCTGGAACAGTTCCGATTAGTACGGAAGTTTGTCTCTAGAGAAGGCGTTGTGCCAAAGCTCAACAAGCTTGGCTCTGGCGAATGGGAGAAAACCAAACAGCGCCTGGAAGAGAATATCAATGATCTGGCAGAGAGGCTGGTAAAGCTGTATTCCGTCCGGAGAGATCATATCGGACACGCCTTTCAGCCGGACAGTGAACTGCAGAAACAGTTTGATTCCGAGTTCATGTATGAACTGACGCCGGATCAGGCAAAAGCGGTGGAAGACGTCAAGCGCGATATGGAAAGCGATCGGCCGATGGACCGTCTTGTATGCGGAGATGTCGGATTCGGAAAGACGGAGATCGCCGTGCGTGCAGCATTTAAAGCGGCCGCAGAAAACAAGCAGGTTGCCGTGCTGTGTCCGACCACGATTCTTGCCGAGCAGCATTTCCATACATTCTCAAAACGGTTTGAAGGTTATCCGTTTACGATCCGGGTGCTGGACCGGTTTGTCGTGCCTTCGGAAGTGAAGAAGACACTGGCCGGACTGAAGGACGGTACCGTGGATATCGTGATCGGAACACACCGTATTCTTTCGAAAGATGTACAGTTCAAAGATCTTGGACTGCTGGTTGTCGATGAAGAACAGCGGTTTGGGGTAGAACACAAGGAACGGATCAAGGAATTCAAGAATTCCGTCGATGTGCTGACACTCAGTGCAACTCCGATCCCGCGGACCCTGCAGATGTCCCTGGTCGGCATCCGTTCGCTCTCACAGCTGGATACGCCTCCGGCCAACCGATACAATGTGCAGATCTATGTGGCAGAGATGAACCGCAGTCTTATTACCGGGGCAATTGAAAAAGAACTTGGCAGAAACGGGCAGGTATTCTATCTGTGCAATTCGGTGGAACGGATCTACAACAAGGCGCGGATGCTGCAAAGCTATATCAAGGATGCCAGAATCGGTGTCGTGCACGGACAGATGGACCGGGAATCGATCGAAGATGTGATGTATCAGTTCACGCAGAAAAAGCTGAATGTGCTGGTCTGCACAACGATCATTGAAAACGGCATTGATATCCCAAATGCCAATACGATCCTGATCGAAGACGCACAGAATTTCGGACTGGCACAGATCTATCAGATCAAGGGAAGAGTCGGCCGCAGTGACCGGGTGGCATATGCATATCTTCTGGTTCCGCAGAGACGGCAGCTGAATGAAACAGCGACCAAGCGTCTTCAGGCGGTAAAAGAGTTTGCGCGTCTTGGCAGCGGATATAAGATTGCCATGCGGGATCTTACGATCCGCGGCGCAGGCGATCTGCTCGGACCGGAACAGTCGGGCTTTATCGATACGGTCGGAATCGATATGTATATCGAAATGCTGGAAGAGGCAATTGAACGGAATCAGGGTGTGGTAAAGGAAGAAACACCGGAAAAGAAACACGCGATGGTATCCGGAAACAGCTATATACCGGAGAAATTCGCAGCCAATGACTTTGACAAGATCTCCATGTATCAGAAGATCGATGCGCTGAATGATTTCGAAGAACTGGAGGCATTTCGGGAAGAGACGATCGATCAGTACGGGCGTCTGCCGGCAGAAGTGGAGTCGCTGTTTGAAAAACGGAAACTGGACATTCTGGTAAATGACCCTTCGATCGACAGCTATAAAGAAATTCAGGGGAAACATCAGGTGACGTTTTCCGAGGCGTTCTCCCAGAGTATTGACGGAGTCAAACTGTTCAAACTGTTTACGGATCTCAGTAAGGACATTGATCTGCGGTATACCAATAACCGGATCATTGCCTCACTGCCGGTGACAAAAGATTCTCTGAAAACCGTAATTCGAATGATGACAGACGCAAAGGAGGCAGTACGGTATGCGGATTGATAAATGGCTGAAGGTATCAAGGATCCTGAAACGAAGAACGATCTCTCAGGAACTGGCAAAGAATGAACGGGTAGAGATCAACGGAAAGGCTGTAAAACCCTCTCATGAGGTAAAGGTGGGAGATGAGGTTTCAGTCCGTTTTGGAAGCCGGAAGATCACGGTAAAGGTCTGTTCGGTGGAAGATGTCAAAAAGAAGCAGGAAGCTTCACAGCTCTATGAAGTGCTCAAAGAAGAATACATCTCTGCGGAAACCGGTATTGAAACGGGCGAGAATCCGTTATAATAACAGCACACAGAGAAAATCTGTAATAGAATGAAGCTGTAGAACAAGTATGTCAGAGAAAACGGTAAAAAGAAAAAAAGTTGAAAAGCCAGTAAAGAAAAAACCGGCGAAAAAGAAAATGACGCCGTTTTTGAAGCTGGTCTGTTTTGTCCTGATCGGCGTCTCGGTATATCTGCTTTACCGGGTATTCCTGGAAGTATATACAACAATCTCTCTGAAGCGGCAGCTGGCTGTGGTGGAAGAGAAATACCAGGAAGTTCTCGATGAGAATGAATACCTGACCAGAGAACGGGCAAAGCTGGAAGATCCGGATTACGTTGCAAGCTATGCACGGGGTAATTATCTGTTAT
>JAEEPV010000093.1 GCA_016284975.1 Solobacterium sp. | reverse complement strand
CGTTATGATCATTCTTGTCACAGAAATCCTGACGCATCGGTTGTTCCTGATGCCACGCGACAGGGATCGCATCGCGAACCAGTTCAGCAATACCCTGACTCGTTGCGGCTGAAATCGGAACGACCGGAACCCCAAGCATCGCTTCCATGGCATTGATGTCAACCGAACCGCCGTTGGCAACGACCTCATCCATCATGTTGAGGGCAACAACCATCGGCACATCCATTTCCAGCAGCTGCATCGTCAGATACAGGTTGCGTTCAATATTGGTCGTATCAATGATATTGATGATCCCGTTCGGTTTGTCTTTCAGCACAAAATCCCGGGAAACAAGTTCTTCACTCGAATACGGAGACATGGAATAAATACCGGGAAGATCGGTGATCAGCGTATTATCATGACTGCGAATCACACCATCCTTCCGGTCCACTGTAACACCCGGAAAATTACCGACATGCTGATTGGATCCGGTCAGCTGGTTAAACAGCGTTGTCTTACCACTGTTCTGATTTCCAACCAGCGCAAATGTGATCGTACTTCCTTCCGGAAGCGGATTCTCGCTTTTCCGTTCGTGGTATTTTCCTTCTTCTCCAAGACCCGGATGTTCTACCGATTTGCGTTTTTTCGGACCAGTTGAAACTTCTTCATTCCCTTCTGCAGGTTCGATCTTAATCTGTTCCGCATCCGCAAGCCGCAGTGTCAGTTCATAACCGCGAATCCGCAGTTCCATCGGATCACCTAACGGAGCATACTTTATGACAGTCACCTTGACACCGGGGATCATTCCCATATCAAGAAAATGCTGGCGAAGGGCTCCTTCACCGCCTACTTCTGTAATTACACCGCTGTTTCCGGGTTTCAGTTGTTTCAGGTTCACAATATCTTCTCTTTTCATATGCCGCATTCTGTTAGCGGTATGTTCTACTGGATATTTTATAATAATACATATGATGCAGGAATCCTTATTTGACAATCGAAGTGAAACGACGCCTCTGGCTGACCGGATGCGGCCGCAGACACTGGATGAATACTGCGGGCAAGGTCATCTCATCGGAGAAGGAAAAGTACTCCGAAGAATGATTGAAAGTGACGATGTACAGTCCATGATCTTCTGGGGGCCTCCGGGAGTCGGCAAGACCACACTTGCACATATCATTGCAAATGCCACGGAAGCA
This sequence comes from Solobacterium sp., assembly GCA_016284975.1. Taxonomy (GTDB): domain Bacteria; phylum Bacillota_I; class Bacilli_A; order Erysipelotrichales; family Erysipelotrichaceae; genus Bulleidia. Next base: position 4,419 of record JAEEPV010000093.1, on the reverse strand, counting down.
CGTTTTATCAACTTTTCTGCTGTCACTTCCGGAATCAAAGAGATCCGGGAAGTGATGAGCAAGGCGGAACAGAACCGTTCAATGGGAACGAAAACAATCCTGTTTGTAGATGAGATCCATCGCTTTAACAAAGCGCAGCAGGATGCATTTCTGCCTTATGTCGAACGCGGTTCCATAATACTGATCGGAGCGACAACGGAAAATCCTTCTTTTGAAATCAATTCCGCTCTGCTTTCCCGCTGCAAAGTCTTTGTACTGAATGCCCTGAGTGCGGAAGATATTATCAATCTTCTGAAGCGTGCAGTCAGCAGTCCCTATGGGTTTGGGGACTGGGAGATTGAAATTGATGACTCCATGTACGGAATGATCGCCGCCTATTCCAACGGAGATGCCCGCACCGCACTTAACACACTTGAAATGGTAATCGTCAACAGCGAGACCGAAATCCGCAAAGCGACAGTGACAAAGGAAATACTGGAACAGTGCATTTCCCGCAAATCACTGCTCTATGATAAAAACGGCGAAGAGCACTATAACCTGATCAGTGCTCTGCATAAATCAATGCGCAACAGTGATGCGGATGCGGCGGTTTACTGGCTGGCCAGAATGCTGGAGGCCGGGGAAGACCCTCTGTATGTCGCACGGAGAGTGGTGCGGTTTGCCTCGGAAGATGTCGGTATGGCGGATTCAAGAGCGCTTCAGATTGCAGTTGCGGCATATCAGGCATGCCAGTTTCTCGGAATGCCGGAATGCAACGTACATTTGACACACGCGGTCGTCTTCTGTTCTCTGGCTCCTAAGTCCAACTCCCTGGAGGTTGCTTACCTCTCTGCCGCAGAAGATGCAAGAACTATGCTGGATGAGCCGGTTCCGCTGCAGATCCGAAACGCCCCCACCAAGCTGATGAACGAACTCGGCTATGGAAAAGACTACATGTACGCGCATGACTATGAAGGTCATATCACCGCCATGCAGTGCCTTCCGGATTCCCTGAAAGACCGGCATTACTACATTCCAAGCGATCAGGGAATAGAAAAACGTGTAAAAGAACACAAAGACGCAATCGAAGCCTGGAAAAAACAGCACCGAAACAATCAGTAGAACCGTGCCTGCCGCTAACAGTACCGGCAATACATGACATGCACAATTCGTCTGAAAATGAAACGACCCCCTTATACATACAAGAGGGTCGTTTTGGTGAATTGTTATACTGCTTATGCAGCGCGCTTTACTTCCTTGTATTCAGCACCGTTTGTCAATGCGACGATAACGGTATCCGGATGATTCGCTGCAGCAATTTTTGCGCGGTCGAAGGACAGAAGCTTATCGCCTGCCTTGACTTTGTCATCCTGCTTGACGAAGGATGCAAATCCGTCACCATCCATAGCAACGGTATCTACACCGACGTGAATCAGAACTTCCATGCCGCTGTCAGACTTCAGTCCGATTGCATGGTTGGTCGGGAAGATCATCATGACCTGACCATCAAACGGAGCGTAGACAATTCCTTCGGTCGGCTGAATTCCTACGGACGGACCCATGGTCTCTTCTGCAAATACAGGATCAGGAATCTCCTTTGCCGGAATAATGGTTCCGTTGACCGGAGACTTTACAACACCAGCTTCTGTTGTAAGAGCATCCGAGGACGGAGCACCTAACGCAACGACTTCCTTTTTTGCCGAAGCAGTCTTGGCACCCGCATCTTCTTCTTTCCATATGATGTAGGTAACGACAAACGCAATACCACCGGAGATGGCGAGCAGAATCGTGTAAAGCAGAGGATTATTGATGGTAAGGTAGCCCGGAATACCAGTAACACCATATGCGGAAGCACCGATACCTGTGAGTGCGCCGAAGATCGAACCGACGGCACCACCGATCATACCTGCAATAAACGGCTTGAAGTAACGCATGTTAACACCGAAGATTGCCGGTTCTGTAATACCGAGAGCTGCAGACATGGAAGACGGAATCGCAATGGACTTTGTCTTCATATTCTTAGCCTTAATACCTACCGCAAGGCAGGCGCCAAACTGTGCAAAGTTGGCAGCAGAAGCGATCGGCATCCAGGTATTGAGTCCAGATTCTGCCAGCATGCCGGCTTCGATAACGTTATACATGTGATGGAGACCCATGACAACCGTCCACGGATAAAGTGCACCCATTGCGCATGCGCCGATCGGGTTGCGTACAAGGATTTTCGCACCCGCGAGAACTGCTGTTTCAAGATTCGCAAAGATCGGGCCAATGATCGTGAATGTGATGTAGGAAGTCAGAAGAACTGTAGTGAGCGGTGTGATGAACAGATCGAGCATTTCAGGCACGTGCTTATGCAGCCATTTCTCGATCTGACACATCAGGAACACCGCCAGCATTACCGGGATAACATGTCCCTGATAACCTACCTGCTCCACCGGGAATACAAAGATGTTCCAGGTAGGGATTGCACCTTCATAGGAAGCGACAGACCATGCATTGACAAGGCTCGGATGAATCATCAGAAGACCGATAACTGCACCGAGGAAGATATTTCCACCAAATACACGTGCTGCAGAAATCGCAACAATACCAGGCAGGAATACAAATGCCGCGTTCGCAACCATGTCGAGGAAGCTGTACCAGTCAGTGCTGGCAAAACCCGGAATCGCTTTACCAAGTGCCTCAACAAGTCCCATCATGAGACCGGAAGCAACGATCGCCGGCAGGATCGGTACAAATACATCACCAATCGGCTTCAGAAGCTTCTTCCAGAGCGGCTGCTTTTCAGCTGCAGCAGCTTTGACATCATCTTTTGTCGCAGCTGTCATACCGGTAATATCAAGGAATTCGTCATATACCTTATTAACGGTGCCGGTGCCGATGATGAGCTGGAGCTGTCCGTTGGATTCGAACATTCCTTTAACACCTTCGACATTGTCCAGATAATCCTTATCAACTTTAGAATTATCCTTGATGACAAGGCGCAGGCGTGTTGCGCAATGCGCGGCTTGTGCAACATTTTCACGGCCGCCGATATGATCGACGATCTCCTGTGCACACTTACGATAATCAAGTGCCATGTGTTGTAATTTCCTCCTTTTCACACGTAAATGATCATATGAGTCCAAGCTGTTCAAACCCCTTAAACAGCCCTTCTTCCGTTACTGATGGTACGACGAGGTCACTGATGGCTTTCAATGCTTCCGCACCATTTGCCATACAGACACTGACGCCTACCGTTTCGATCATGGTCAGATCGTTCATCGAGTCTCCAAATCCGTAGACATCCTCGATCGGTACATTCAGGGATTCAGCAATCATACGAATACCTCTCCCTTTATCGAATGCCCGGTTGATCAGCTCACCATTCTGACAGTTTCCGTGAGCAGTTACTTCCTGAATACAGAAGTCATAATCCTTTTCAAACAGATCTCTGGCTTCTGAAAGCTGTTCCGCCTCCTGACACATAATAACGATTTTATATGCCGGACGTCCGTCATAGTCTTTCATCGGAAGGATATGCAGGGTTTCTGACAGTGCTTTCCGCCACCGTTCAATCTCAGAGTTGTTTCCGGATGACTGGGAAAGGAAATCACCAAGATTCTCATCCCCATAGGTCGCATCTTTTGTCTCAACCGTACAGAAAACTCCGTTTCGATGCAGCACTTCAAGTGCCTTTTCAAGATCTTCCTGCGGCATTGGATGATCATAGATCACCTGATCTCTGATCGTAACATATCCTCCGGCAGATGCCACCATGCCGTCAAATCCATATTCCAGCAATGGTTTCAGCATCGCATAATTCCGGCCGGTACACAGAAACACCAGATTTCCTTTTTCCTGTGTTCTTCGGATTGCCTTGAGCGCGCTTTCCGGTGGGACATTCGATCCCGGTTCGGTCAGCGTACCGTCGATGTCAAGAAAAATAAGCTTCATTCCATTTTTTCCTTCTTTCCGGAAGACTCCTTTTTTGAAGCAGACGGTTTCTTCGTTTTCTCTGCATCATAATCGATAAACAGCCATCGGAAATCCCAGGAATTGATTTCTACCGTTTCGGCAGCAGCAGTCTTTCCGCTCAGGAGATCCCGATAAACTTCTTTATCGTTTAATGTCACCTGCTCTTTGTGTTCCGAAAAATTGAAGAATGCAAGCAGTTTCTGATCGTTATAGTAACGACCGATTCCCAGTACATGATCGCTGCCGGTTTCAATCAGCCATGTATCCGCTTTGCCGTTGAATACATCATACTGCTTTCGGAGCTCAGTCAGCTTTTTAATTGCGAGGAAGAGTTTTCCCTGCGGAGAGGATGGATCATTCCGCTTCTCCGCAGTCTTCCAGTCAAAGTCACCGCGATGGAGATAACGGGAATCCTCTTTTTTGAACGGATCCTCATGATAGGAATAATCATTCAGCTGGCCGATCTCATCTCCGGAATACAAT
>JAEEPV010000092.1 GCA_016284975.1 Solobacterium sp. | reverse complement strand
GCCGGCTCCGCCTTCCCGTCAGATCATCTGTGTGTTTGCAAATCATTCTGTTCATTCATTGAAGTATTCCGCAGCTTTGTCCTGAGACATTTCTGCGTATGTTTCACCCGCAACTTCATAACCGATTGCGAAGATCCAGCTCGCCTTGCGGGCACCCTCTTCCGTATTCGGACAGGCTCTTAACTGTGCCGTTGTATTTGGATAATACAGCGGCATTTCATATTGAAGAAAGTGAAGCTGTCCATCAAGAGTCGTATAATCATAGTCATTTTCTTCGCACCAGGATATAAGACTGTCTTTCCGTTCGTTGCCCCACTGACACAGTCCGTAATAGCCGAGCCCGTTATCTGCGGTCGGACTAAAGCGGGATTCTCTGTGCATGTTCGACAGAACACCACATGCCTGCGCACGATTGAAGCCCATCGCAGAAACCAGGAAGTTGTAGATCGTATCCTTTGCGCTGCCGCCGGAACTGACGGTCACAGGAGAAGGCGTTGGTTTGGGATTTACCGTTACAGCCGCACTCACTTCACTCTGGTTGCCTGCCTTATCGATTGCCTTAACAAGGACGCTGTATTCCCCTGTCTTACTGCTGTCGACATCAGAAATCACCGTATAGGATCCCGGTACAAGCGATTCCGTATACGGAAGATCCCCATCGATATCATCCTTTACCGATCCGATCAGACTCCCTGCGCTGAAGCTGTCTCCCTCTGAAAGAGAAACCGACATGGCGTTGAGTGTTATAACCGGCTGTTTGGAATCCACAGCGATTACAGCAGCAGGCGTCGCAGAGGGCTCCAGTGTTTTCACAGCTGTTTTATCATTCTCCACCGAGGCCACCGTAACGCGAAACCTGCGAACAGCTTCATTGCCGTTTTTATCTGCCGCAGTAACTGTGATCGTGTAGAGACCGGCCTTATCGGCAGAAAAGTCTCCGGGATCTACGGTATACTTCAGCTTTCCGTCAACCGGATCCTCAACAAGTTCCACATTGTCTTCCGGATCAAATTCTTCATTCAGCGCCAGTGTGACTTTCTCTTCTTTCAGCGTAATGATCGGCTCGATGGTGTCTTTTACTTCAAAGATTTTTACGAAGTCTCTGCTGACAGTCGTACCGTCTTTGGTTTCACCGCTGACAGTGTATGTCACATCCTGGCTGCCAAGCTTTTTGGTGTCTACGGATCCGCTGACAGTGAGTTCTCCCTCTGCGGATTCAACATAATCATTCGGGTGAAAATCACCGCCGTATTCCACCGTCGCATCTTTTTTGAATTCAACTCTCAGCGTGCTGTACAGTTCCTCCGCCTCATTGCGGCTGATCGTACTGTGGTAGTGACGGAATGCGATGATCGCCGCAATAATGACAATCAGAAGAATCGCCGCAATGATCAGAACCGGAACAATTCTTATCCTTCGTCGTGTCCTCGTTCCATTTTCCGAAGGAACAGCAGGATCCTCAACTTCCGTCAGTTCCGAAGTCTGTTTCAACGACGCGAGGATCTTCTGACCGGCATCGCCGTATTCCATTCCTTTTGTGCCGGCTTCCAATTCCAGTTCATCCGCAAGAATCGGATTGTCAAAGCTGATCTCATCCGGATGTTCGACAAGCCGTTTCAAATCTGCCGGCAGCGGCGCGTCAGCTTCATACTCCGTTCGCTCAAACGGTGTCAGAAAACTGATCTTTGCGCAGTGCAGTGCCGGCCGTCTCATCAGCCGCATGTCACCGCCATACAGTTCATCTCCAAGAAGCGGATGTCCGATGGACGCAAGATGGGAACGAATCTGATGCGTGCGTCCGGTTTCAATTTCAACAGCCAGCACGGAGATTGATTCTTCTCCAACGTGAAACTCACGGGTTACCTGATAGTAGGTAGATGCCGGTTTCCCTTCCTCTTCTCCGCTGATCCGCTTGCGCTGTCCCGCAACTTTTGCGATCGGGGCGTCAATGACACCGCGCTTTGCCTCAAGCACACCCATGACAAATGCGGTGTAGTATTTCCGCAGCTTGCCGTCTTCCCGGTCTTTGGAAAGCCGCGCTGCCGCAAGACGGTTTTTCGCGTAGATGATTGCACCGCTGACATCCTTATCCAGTCTTCCAACCGGACGGATCACAAAGTCATACCCCTGCTTCTGATAATAGGATGCCAGTATCGTACCCATGGAATCATTGATGTGATTATGTACCGGATGGCACGGAATGCCCGCCGGCTTGTTCACAATGACCATGTCTTCATTTTCAAACAGGATCTCCGGCTCCGCTTCCAGAATCGGGACTCTGCCGGTTTCAGCCTCCGGAAATCTCAGGGTCAGTGTATCCCCGACCCGCATCCGATCATTGACCCTGGTTCTCTCCCCGTTCAAAAGAATCTCACCGTCAAATTTCAGACGGGAGATTTCTTTGCGGGACAGATTCAGTTCCCGGGTCATGACTTCCTTTATATTGCCGTTACCGGTTACCGACCAGTCCTTCAGATTCATCTGGTAGGTAATTTCTTTTTCCATGTGACTGTATATACGTTATTTATGAAATCTGAGATCGGAGATAGCTGTAGATGAAGTCATCCAGATCGCCATCCATAACCCCCTGAATATTACCGACCTCGTGTCCGGTTCTGAGATCCTTGACCATGGTATATGGCTGGAAGACATACGAACGAATCTGAGAGCCCCATTCATTCGCTTTGACTTCTCCTTTGATCTCCGCCATCTTCTTTGCCTGTTCCTGAATCCGGATCTGAAGCAATTTACTCTTGAGCATGTTCAGACACGCTTCACGGTTCTGAAGCTGGGATCGCTGCGTCTGGCAGAAGACGGTAATGTTAAGCGGTTTGTAAGTCATTCTGACCGCTGAGTCGGTTTTGTTGATGTGCTGACCGCCGGCTCCGGAAGAGCGCATGGTAATTGTTTCGAGATCCTTTTCATCGATTTCAATATCCAGATCGTCCTCAAACTCCGGCATGACTTCGACACTTGCGAAACTGGTATGGCGGCGGGCATTGGAATCAAACGGCGAGATGCGCACCAGACGGTGTACACCATTTTCTGCTTTCAGATATCCGTATGCCATCGGACCTTCAATCTGCAGACTGCAGGACTTCATGCCGGCTTCTTCACCATCCTGATAGTCCAGAACCGTAACTTTGAAGCCACGTCGTTCCGCCCATCGAACATACATCCGATACAGCATGCTTGCCCAGTCCATCGCTTCCGTTCCGCCGGCTCCCGGATGGATTTCCAGAATCGCCGCATGGTTGTCATACGGACCGCTCAGAAGCACCTGAATCTCAAATGCATCAAAGTCGGTCATGACCGTACGGTATTCTTCTTCTACAAGTGCCGCCAGATCCTCATCAAAGGAACTGTTCAGTTCATTGACGGATTCCCCAAGATCATTGAGCGAGGCCTGCAGTTTCTCGTGATTCTCAACGAGCGACTTCAGCGAATTGTTGTTTCGAATGAGTGCCTGTGCTTTCTTCTGATCGTTCCAGAAGTCCGGCGCATTCATGGCTTCTTCGTTTTCTTTGATTTGTTCTCTTTTGCCGTCCAGGTCAAAGAGAGGAGCCAAGCTGCTCCAATTTAGCCTGGCAGCGGGCTACGCCCTGTTTCATTTCATAAAGTTCCATTTGTGTTACTCCTCTTATGCCTTCTGTTCTTCGCCCTGTTTTACAACCTTGATATTCATGCAGTAGGCAACAATATCCTGGGCAATGTTATGCATCATGTTTTCGAACATCTGGAATCCCTCGGTTACATATGCCTGCAGGGGGTTGTCCGATGCATAGCTTCTCAGTCCGATTCCATCACGAAGTTTCGACATCATGTCGATATGGTCAACCCATGCCCGGTCAATAACTTCCAGGGACATATTGCGTTCAAAGCTCTTGATCTGTTCCCGTACCGGATCAATCTTCTGATCGTAGGCATTCCACGCTCTCTCCTCAATTACGGAAATCACATCCTCCGCCGATTTCCCGGTCAGTTCGTTCTCTGTAAACAGACCGTCAAAACCGAGTTTCTTGAGGGAGCTGATCAGAGCTGGTACATTCAGATCAAAGTTTCTGGATTCCGGATCGATGTTCGCACCAACCGTATCGGAAATCACACGGCTGAACATCTGCCGGATGACGGCTGTATGCACATCCTCATTGTCGAGGATGAAGTTGCGCTGGTCATACATGACCTCACGCTGCTGACGCAGCACATCATCGTACTGCAGCAGCTGTTTGCGGGCATCGAAGTTAACGCCTTCTACACGCCGCTGAGCCGAGTTGATCGACTTTGTCACGGTCTTGGATTCAACCGCAGTATCGCCAAGTGACTTGAAGATTCCTTCGAGACGTTCACTTCCGAACCGGATCATCAGATCATCCTGAACGCTGACATAGAAACGGGATTCACCCGGATCTCCCTGTCGGCCGGAACGTCCTCTCAGCTGGTTATCAATACGGCGTGATTCATGACGCTCACTGCCCAGCACGCAGAGACCGCCGAGTTCCCGAACGCCTTCTCCGAGCTTGATATCGGTTCCTCGACCAGCCATGTTGGTTGCGATCGTAACCGCACCTTTCTGACCTGCCTTGGCAATGATATCGGCTTCTCTTGCATGGTTCTTGGCGTTGAGCACTTCGTGACGGATCTTTTCCTTTTTCAGCATGTCGTGGATGAGTTCGGAGGTTTCAACGGCAATTGTACCGACAAGTACCGGCTGTCCCTTTTCATGCCGTTCCTTTACTTCACTTACCAGTGCAGCGAACTTGGCCGCCTTTGTTCCGTAAATCGCATCCGGATAATCGATACGCGCTACCGGACGGTTTGTCGGAATCTCGTATACCAGCATGTTGTAGATTTCAACGAATTCTTCTTCCTCGGTCTTTGCGGTACCGGTCATGCCTGCAAGTTTGTTGTACAGGCGGAAGAAGTTCTGATATGTGATTGTCGCAAGGATTGTTGTCTCCTGACGAATCGAAATGCCTTCCTTTGCACAGACCGCCTGATGAAGACCGTCGGACCATTCACGTCCCTTCATGAGACGACCGGTATTCGGGTCGACAATGTTGATCTCATCGTTTTCGGTATCAACGACATATTCAACATCCTTCGTCATGATATAGTTCGCTTTCAGTGCCTGACCGATACGGTGCAGCAGCTGTGTATGTTCGAGGTTATAGAGGTTATCTATACGGAATACCCGTTCTGCTTTGGCGACACCGGCTTCCGTCAGCTGAACGGTACGCGCTTTGATATCGATTTCATATTCACCCGGCTTTACAACTTCATCACCTTCGGTAATCTGTTCCTTCAGGCTCTTGGCAAAACGATCTGCCTGCAGATACAGGTTTGCGGTCTGCCGCATGCCGCCGGAAATGATGAGAGGTGTGCGGGACTCATCAATCAGGATCGAGTCAACTTCATCGACGAGCGCAAAGTTCAGGCCGCGCTGTACACGGTCCTTCGACGACTTGACCATGTTGTCACGCAGATAGTCGAACCCAAGCTCTGAGTTGGTTGTATACGTAATATCGCAATTATATGCGGCACGCTTCTGCGCCGGAGTCAGCTGTCGGAGATTGAGACCGACAGTCAGTCCCATGAAACGATGAATCGCGCCCATCCATTCACTGTCTCGCTGAGACAGGTATTCGTTGACGGTAACGACATGAACGCCTTTTCCTTCCAGCGCATTGAGATATACCGCCATGACGGAAGTCAGGGTCTTACCTTCACCGGTCTTCATTTCCGCAATATCACCGCCCTGCATGACAGCAGCACCCATCACCTGAACCGGATACGGAAATTCACCGATCACTCTGCGGCATGCTTCACGGGAAGCCGCGAAAGCTTCGGGAAGAATATCATCCGTTGTCTTCCCTTCTTCCAGCAGCTTACGGAAACGCGGTGTTTCTGCCTGCAGCTCTTCATCGCTCATTGCGGCATATTTTTCTTCCAGTGCCAGCACCGGCTTGATCTTTTTTTCGATTTCTTTCAGACGCCGTCCGTCCACATTGAGAATCTTGTCAAATATTCCAGCCATAATAAAAAACCTCCTGATTGTCTTTGAATCAGCTTAATTATTATAACTATATTAATTTAGGCGTTCAAGGAATCTTCTGATGTGTGAGACGGGGTCAGAGCACAGGCAAATATCCGGATATCCAGTCCTTCCGGCAGTACCGAAAGAGCCCCTTTCATCGTTGATCCGGTAGTGATCACATCATCCGCAAGCACGCAGCGGCGCGGCAGCGCAACCCCCGGTTTCAGGATAATTCCTCTCGCCATCTCATGGCGCTCCTTACGGCCCAGCGATTTCTGCGACTTTTCTCCTGTTTTCAGAAACGGTTCTGTCATCGGAAGCCCGATTCCTTCAAATAATTCTCTGAGGTGGGAGAATCCCCGTTCTTTCTCCTTTTCTTCCGAGCTTGGCAGCAGAAGCAGCGTACGCCCGCGGTACATCCGTTTCAGCAGCCTGCGGTCCGGATACAGAAATGCGGTCTTCAATGCCTCGTCCCCGCATTCCTTAAACTGCAGCAGACAGGAAGAAAATGCCGCATTATATTCATACAGTGCGAATGCTTTTCTTCCCCGAAACCGAAATCTCCGGCTGATCCGTTTCCATCCGTCTCTGCAGTCCGCACACAGTACGTCTTCTTCCCGGAAAAGATCTGCGAAGGTTTCTTTCGTCATTGGTTTTCCGCACATCAGACAACGCATCGGTTGGCCTCCAGGATTTCTTTCCGGCACTTCCGTACAAGCGCACTGCGGGATGATTCCAGAAACAGTACATCTCCATCCGGATACTGAAAGCTCCGGCCTGCCCGTCCTGCCATCTGGATCAGCCCGGCTTCATCAAACACCCCGTGTTCCGCATGGAACACACAGACATCCGAACCGGGAATCGTAACCCCTCTCTCAAGCACGGTGGTACTGATAATGATTCCGTTTTTCTTCTGCCGGAATTCCTCGATGACTTCATCCCGGTTTTCGGTTTTCGAAGTACATACGGAACAGGAAACAAACCGGCTCAGGAACGCATGAAGCAGATGCGCCTGACGGATCGTCGGCACAAATATCATCCGGGGAGTCGAACGGTTTTTCAGCCAGCACAGAAGTATCCCCAGCAAAATAACGGTCGGTGCAGTTCGAATGACCGGTACCGGAAGATCGTGACCGTGCGGTCTGCGGTTCAGTTTCAGACAAATCAGTTCACCTCGTTTTTCTTTTTCCTTCAGCCAGTCATCCGGTGTTGCGGTCAGATAAATCGTTCTCCCCCGGCATGCCGTTTCCGCGATCCCGTGGAGAACCGCATTCCCGCGAAACGGAAAGGCATCCGGCTCATCCAGAATCAGCAGATCAAATGTTCTGTAGTATCGGAATAATTGATGGGTAGTACAAATGACAAGATCAGCGTCTGTTTTTTCGTGATGGCCGCCATACACCCCGATTACTTCCGCCTTCGGAAAATATTTTCGCAGACGGTTTTCCAGCTCCAGAACCACCTGCCTGCGCGGAATCGCAAAACAGACATTCTTTCCGGCTTTCAGCATCTTTGAAATGCTTTCGACCACAAGCTCGGTTTTTCCCGCACCACAGACGCAGCACAGAAGGACGCTGGTTGTATCAATCGCTTCTGCGCACTGATGCGATACCCTGGACTGTGCTTCTGTCAAAGGATACTGCAGCACATATTCTTCACTTCCCGACCGTACCGGCTTCACAGCCGGCGCCTGTCGGTCTTCTTCCAGCATCGCTCTTCCAAAGGAAATACACTTTCGGCAGTACCAGCCGTTTGACCCGCGATAGAAAAACTCCCGGTCCGTATTCAGACATCTTTGACATTTCATCTGCCGCCTCCTGTTTTACTTATTTCCCTATGAAACGGATTTTCCTCATAATGACGATAAAAAAACATGGATCCGATCTGAATCCATGTCGTTCTGTTTCCTGTCTGCGCTTTTTCAGCAGCCTTCCACCATTGTTTTTACAATGGCCGCACAGTGCTTTCCGGCCGCTTCGGCAAACTTCTCAAAGGAAACCTCTTCCGAATGATCCGCCTTGTCTGAAATCGCCCGGATAATGACATAGGGTGTCTGATTCAGATAGCAGGTCTGCGCAATCGCCGCCCCTTCCATCTCACAGCAGAGACCTCCGAAGTTATCGATAATCGTCTTCTTCTGTTCGGAAGAAGCGATGAACTGATCGCCGGAGCACACCCGGCCTTCAAATACCTTCACTTCCGGAGCCGTATCCCTGACCGCCTTTACCGCAGCTTCTATCAGTGAAGGATCTGCCGGAAATGCATAGAGTCCGGTGTAGGGAATCTCTCCTCTTTGAAACCCGATGACGCGAACATCAAAGTCATGCTGAACCGCATCGGTGGAAACAACAATATCCCCGATATCGATCCGGTTATCAAGCGAACCGCCGACACCGGTATTGATCACTTCTGAAACTCCATAACGATTGATCAGCGTATGCGCGCAGATTCCTGCATTTACTTTTCCCATACCGCATTTCACAACGACTGCTTCCGTGCCGCCCATCTTTCCGGATACAAATTCCATCTGAGCGATCACTTCTGTTTTCTGATCCGTCATAGACGCTTTCAGAAGGGATACCTCAGCGTCCATAGCTCCGATAATACCGATCCTTTTCATCAAAGTGCGTTCCTCCTGTGTCATTCCGTTTTTTATGCCATCAGCTCATCCGGAGAAACATCACTGGTTCCGCCGGTCACAGCAGATTTGCCGACATTAAGGCAGTGGTCTCCCATACGTTCAAGTGTACCGAGAATGTCGGAATAAACAGATTCTGCCACCGGAGAGTTGCAGACCTTGTCGGTCATTCGCTCGAAGTGCTTTCTGCGTGCTTCTTCTTCCATCGCATCCAGCTCATTCTCCAGGATCAGCAGCCGTTCATAAGTATCTGCATTTCTTGTAACAAAGGTTTCCGCCGAGAGATCAAACATATCAAGAAGTTTTGCATGCATGCCGTCAATATCTGCAATCGCCGCATTCGAGAACTTCTCATTCTTTTCGAAAACCATCTTATAGAACTCAATCATATTGGTCGCAAGATCACCGACACGCTCATAGTTCTTTACTGCATCAAACATGAACCGGACATCGTTCTTGTCCTGACCGGTCAGGTTGCGCTGCATATTCAGATTGATCAGGTATGCCGTAATCTGCTGATCAAATGTATTGACGATTGCTTCCCGGCTGTCAAACGCTTCTTTGTCATCCTCGGTTCCCGGTTTATGCAGGAATTCATCCACCTTAACCAAATTCAACCGTACCATATCGATCAGCTTGAGGGTCGCATTTTCAGAAGCTTTAACTGCAGCAGACGGAAGAATCTTCGTCAGATCCTCATCCAGCTCTTCCAGCAGAACCTTATGTTCTTCAGATACTTTATCCGGTATGAGCTTGCAGACAAAGGCAACCAGCTTGTTTACAAACGGCAGGAACAGAAGTGTAGTAGCTGTCTTGAATATAATGTTGGCTACTGCAATCTGCATCATCGGATTCAGATTGCCTGCCACACTCTGAATAAAGTTGGAATACGGCACCAGCAAAATCATTCCGATAATCGTTGAGATTACATTGATCGTCGTATGCAATGCGGCGGTTCGTTTTCCTTCTGTAGATCCGCCGATCGCTGCCAGGATTCCGGTCATGGTTGTTCCGATATTGGCACCGAACATAAACGGAAGCGATGCGGAAAATGTAATCGCTCCGGCCTGATACAGTTTCTGTGCAACACCGATCGTTGCGGCAGAAGACTGAACCAGCGCAGTCAGCAGCACACCCGTTAACATCGCAAGGATCGGATTCCGGCTCATCTCCAGAGCAATCGCCTCAAACTCCGGAAGTTCTTTCAGCGCTGCCAGCGAGTCGCCCATTCCCGCCATTCCAAAGAAAATAAGACCAAATCCAAGAATGACATTTCCGATATAGACATACTGCCGTTTCTTTCCGAAACAGATCAGCATCGTTCCAACGAAAATAATGAACATCGCGTACTTCTCGATGTTTACCGAAATCAGGAAAGACGTCACCGGGGTTCCAATCGTCGCACCGAGAATAATCCCCGCGGCCTGTTCCAGTGTCATGAGACCAGCCCGGACAAGTCCGATCGAAATCGCGGATGTCGCAGAACTCGACTGCATGATTATCGTCATAATGATTCCAATAAACAATCCGGACACCGGATTTGATGTGTACTTTTCGATGTAATCCCTGAGGCGGTCACCCGCGGTAGCCTTCAGTCCGTCTCCCATGAATTTGATTCCAAACATGAAGAGTCCAAAACCGCCAAGCACCATTCCCCAGTCCAATGATGAAATTCCCATCTAATCACCCCTTCTTTACAAACAGTGGTTATCTCGTTCT
>JAEEPV010000091.1 GCA_016284975.1 Solobacterium sp. | reverse complement strand
TCCGCTTTGAAACGGTTGTCAATGCCCTGAAGAATCAGGCAGTCGTATCCGATCGAACCGGTCTTTCCCCGGTCAAGATCATTAAAACCGTCGCAGATTACTACGGTCTTACCAAACAGCAGATTACCGGCAAGACCCGGACCAAGAATATTTCCAGCGCCAGACACATTTCCATTTTTCTCTGCCGGAAATTACTGGATCTTTCCTATACGAAGATCGGAGATGAATTCGGCGGCCGGGATCACACGACGATCATTTCTGCCTGTTCAAAAGTGGAAAAACAGATCCGTAAGGATTCCAGTATGGCTTCTGCCGTCAATGAGATTGAGAAACTGCTGGCAAGCTGAGGAAGATTTTCTCCACTGCTTTCATCTTTTAACTCACGGATCAGAATGCTAGAATATACGCATGGTTCTGCGGATATCATCAGTTTTCCACAGTATCCACAGCACTAATAGTAATGAACCAGAAAAGAATACATACACGGAGGACGCATTATGAACTTCAAAATCAATAAACTCAAATTCTATGAGGCACTGAGTATCTCAGCCAGAGCGATATCTTCCAACTCTCCGGTTCCGATTCTCTGCGGAATCATGCTCGAAGCGAAAAATGACACCCTGACACTGACGTCCAGTGATGCGACGCTTTCGATTCAGACCGTTCTTTCCAATACGATGGATGAGAATACCGGCCTTTCCATTATTGATGAAGGTACGATCGTCATTGATGCCAAATATCTGTTAGATATTGTTAAAAAGATCGACAGCAGCGTTGTATCCATTGAGATACTGGATGGCACCCTGACACACTTCGGTGGAGAAAAGGCAGAATTCCGGATCAACGGCTATCGCCCTTCTGATTATCCGTTTATTGATTTTAATGAACCGTCCACCCGTTTTGAACTGTCTTATAAAGATCTGAATAACATGATCAGCAGCACAATCTTCGCTGCTTCCGTAAAAGAAACAAGACCCGTACTTACCGGTATCAATATGAGTTCGGATAAAACCGCAATCACCTGTACTGCAACGGACAGCTTCCGTCTGGCCAGGAAGATCCTGAAGACAGAAACCGAACCGTTCTCCATTACCGTACCGGCAAAGTGTCTGAATGAAGTTCGTTCCATCTTCTGCAGTCAGGAAAAAATCAGTATCTCGCTCAGTGAGAAGCTGATTCAGTTCCGTACCGGCTCCGTGATCCTGCAGTCCACTCTGCTGGAAGGCAACTATCCGGAGACAAATCGTCTGATTCCAACCGTTTTCAACAACACGATGAAGATCAACCGGAAATCTCTTATTTCCGCAATCGACCGTTCTTCCTTCATCAAAACGGATAATATGACGATTATACGCATGGAAATCAACAGTGCGGATGATATTCTCGTCTCTTCGAAATCCCAGGAAATCGGAGAATACAACGAGTCTCTTGCGGCAGAAAGCTATGAGGGAATGCCGATTGATATCAGCTTCGCCGGCAACTATCTCTCGGATGCCCTGAAGGCTCTTTCTACCGACAATGTGATGATCCGTTTTACGGAAAATATGAAGCCGTTTGTCATCACGAATGACAGTGAAGATGACAGTATTTTGCAGCTGGTTCTTCCGGTGCGAACCTACAACTGAAAACAGCCTGAAAAAGCATTCAAAAACAGTGGAAAAAGAGGTGAAAAACAGACCTCTTTTTTTTGCCGAAAACCGCGATTTTATGCGGGTTTTGTGGTATAATTTCTAAGGTTCGAAACGGGGTGATTTCAATGCCGAAAATCAGTACTGATTTTATCCGTCTGGAACAGTTTTTGAAGCTCTGTGATATCACCTCAACAGGTGGTCAGGCAAAGCAGCTGATCCGGGAAGGAAAGGTTCTCGTAAACGGAGAAACCGAGCTTCGCCGGGGCCGAAAACTGTATCCGGGAGATACGGTCACTGCAGAAGGAAAAACACTGACGGTGGAATGATCGTAACAGATCTTAAAATCCGTAATTTTCGGAACTATGAAACGGCAGAAGTTCAGTTTTCCCCGGGACTGAACGTTATCACAGGTCTCAATGCCCAGGGGAAGACCAATCTTCTGGAAAGTCTTGTTTATCTCTCACTGACCCGTTCCTTCCGGATCACAGAGGATTCCGCTCTGATCCGGTCCGGCTGTGACTTTGCGTCCCTTGCCTGTACGGTTGAGGACAATGAGCGGATCATTCAGCTTGGAACGGTGATCTACAGGGGCGGAAAGACCCTTTCCGTCAACCGGGTACCTGTAAAGCGAACCAGCGAATTTGTAGGCAAACTGAATACGGTTCTGGTTTCTCCGGATGATCTGGGAATCTTCCTTGATGCGCCGCGGGAAAGAAGGCGACTTCTTGACCAGGAAATCACAAAAGTATCATCCGGCTATCTTTTTGCCCTTCAGAACTACAGAAGCTTGCTGAAAGACCGGAATGCCCTTCTGAAACAGAATCTCAGAGACGACAGTTATATGGAGATTCTGGAAGAACGGATGGTCCGGGAAGAAGTGACAATCATTCACGGAAGACAGGATTTTATTCAGGCAATCAATGCGAAACTGCCGGATTATTAGCGAACGCTTTGCGGG
>JAEEPV010000090.1 GCA_016284975.1 Solobacterium sp. | reverse complement strand
TGGTTAAGTATTTGGAAGGGAAACATATGATATGTGATCGATCGGATAAAGCAATAAAACCGATCAACATATTCCAGTTTGTAGAACTTCCAGCAGTTTCAAAGGGAATTCATTCGGAATAGTTCTGAATTATTTTGGGGCAAAATGCCCCAAGAATTACAACAGATGATGAATTTAAACTTCAGATCTATATAGATCGCCATTCAGAGTCTCGAAAGACTAGGAGAAATTCGTGGCTTCGAATTCGATAAGTCTGGCGCAGGCCTATGATACCTTGGCTGACGGTAGATTTGTTCAGCCTTTCGGCATCTGAGACGGCGATACTCCTGTGGGATTCGCCATGATCGGCCACAATTCAGAAGAGTACGAGGAGATGGCTGAGGTCTACAGACACAGCTACTGTCTGTGGAGCTTCATGATCGATCAGAGGTATCAGAAGCGCGGCTATGGCAGGGATGCTCTTAAGCTACTGCTGGACTATATCCGCACGTTCCCGGATGGAGAGGAATCGCTCTGGAGCACTTCCTGGGAGCCCGGAAACGATGTCGCCGCGAAGCTGTAACACGATTTCGGCTTTATAGAAAACGGAGAGAAGGACGGAGATGAAATCGTTGCCGTTTATGAGCTCTGAAAATGCTTGCTAAATCGCAGCTTTGATAATGAAGTGAAAGATGGAGAATGAACAGGACAGTTCTGTCAGGACATGGGGGAAATAAATGCGAGTATTACTTGTTGAAGACGATGAAGCAATCTCAATGGGCCTTACATACTCTCTGGAAAAGGAAGGCTACGAAGTCGTTTCTGTAAAAAATGCGGCAGAAGCGAGATCTGCCTGGAAACCGGGGAAATACGACATCTGCGTTCTGGATATCAACCTTCCGGACGGCAGCGGCTATGACATCTGTCGGGACATCAAACGATCGGAAGATGTACCGGTTATCTTTCTGACAGCCATCGATGCGGAAGTAAACGTGGTCATGGGACTGGAGTTAGGGGCTGATGATTATATATCCAAGCCGTTCCGGGTAGGTGAGCTGATGGCGAGAATCAGAAATGTTCTCCGCAGGGCAGGGCGGACACAGAGTCCAGGTACAGAGAATGGCAGCTCAAATAATCCGGAAGTCATCGGGGATATCCGGATCTATACAAATGAAGCAAAGGTGACACGAATCGATGCGGCGACAGGACAGGAGGAAACGGTAGAACTGACAGCATTGGAATACCGTCTGCTTTTGATTTTTGTAAGCAACAGGGGGATCGTGCTTTCCAGAAGAAAGCTGCTGTCAGACATGTGGGATATCAGCGGTGATTTTGTGAATGACAATACACTGACGGTATACATCAAACGTCTGAGGGATAAGATTGAAAGGGATCCCGCGGATCCGACGATCATCCGGACCGTACGGGGACTTGGCTATATCCTCGATTAGCAGAGTATCTGATCTATGAATAACAGGGAATACAGAAATACGATTCTGATCAGTGTGGTCATCATTTTACTGGCTTTCTTAAGCGGAACGATACTGATCGGTATAGAAGCGGGTCTTTTTTTACTGCTGTCAGGGACTGCTCTTCTGGCAGTTTTTGTCTTTTATACGAATAAGAGATACTGGCACATTACGGAATTGAATGATTATCTGGTCAAAGTGCTTGCGGGAGCAGAAGTACCGGAAATCGGAAGTCAGGAGGAAGGGGAGCTGTCCATCCTCCGAACCAATATATACAAAGCTGCTACGATGCTGAAAACACAGAATGAGCAGCTGGAGGATGACAAAACACAGCTTGCCACGGCATTGGCGGATATCAGTCATCAGCTGAAAACACCGCTGACTTCCATGATGGTCATGAATGATCTTCTTATGGATGAGACGGATGAGGCAAAACGCGAAGAACTCCTGAGGACTCAGTCGGCTCAGCTTGACCGCATGAACTGGCTGATACAAACGCTGCTTAAGATTTCAAAGCTGGATGCCGGGACGATTGTACTGAAAAAAGAGGAAGCGGCGCTTTCCGAATTGGTCGAAGAAGCTGTCCGGCCGTTTCTGATTCAGATGGATGTCAGGAACATCGCGTGCAGACTGGACGTTGCCAAAGAAAGGATCACCTGTGATCGCAACTGGACCATCGAAGCGCTAAAGAATATCATAAAAAACTGCATCGAACACATGGATGACGGAGGAACGCTCTCCATAGAGGCGGATGATACAAATCTGTTCAGCCGGATCACAATCAAGGACAATGGATGCGGGATCCCGCCAGAAGATCTTCCCCACATCTTCGAGCGGTTCTATAAAGGAAAGAATGCCGGGAAAGACAGCGTCGGGATTGGGCTGGCTCTTTCAAAGCGTATCCTTGAGGGCGAACACGGCGAAATAACCGTGCAGAGCACTGAAGGCGTCGGCACGTCCTTTTTCATTCGGATTTATAAGACCATTATCTAATGTGACAAAACTGTAATGAAAAAGTCACGGAATAGTAAGTCTTAACGATTACCCTGTTCTTAAACAGAAGAAGCCGCCTGTATATCGGCGGATTCGTTTGGGAAAGGAGTTATTGGTATGAAGATACTTGAAATCAAAGATCTTTGTAAGGTCTACGGCACCGGTGAGACAAAAGTCGATGCCTTAAAGAATGTAACGTTTGATGTGGAACAGGGTGAATTTGTGGCTATCGTCGGACCATCGGGAAGCGGCAAATCCACGCTGCTGCATATCCTGGGCGGCGTAGACAGCCCAACGTCGGGAGAGGTAATCATATCCGGGACGGATATCAGCAAGCTGGATGAAACAAAACTTGCGATTTTCCGAAGGAGACAAATCGGTCTTATATACCAGTTCTACAATCTGATTCCGATCCTCAATGTGGAAGAAAACATGACACTTCCCATTTTGCTTGATGGTAAGAAACCGGATCAGGCACTGTTATCCGACCTTGTGGAAAAGCTCGGATTATCCTCGCGGTTGAAACATCTTCCGAATCAGCTGTCCGGCGGTCAGCAGCAAAGGGTATCGATCGGGCGGGCTCTCATGAACCATCCTGCGCTTCTTCTGGCTGACGAACCGACGGGAAATCTTGACAGCGAAAACAGCAAAGAGATTGTGTCTCTTCTCCGGAAGTTCAACAAAGAGAATAAGCAGACAGTCATCATAATCACGCACGATGAAAGGATTGCGCTTTCCGCTGACCGGGTCATCACGATCGAAGACGGCAGGATCACCAGGGATTCCAAAGGAGCGGAGGTGAGCAAGTCATGAGCATCATCGCAAAACTCACCCTGCGTCATCTTCTGGAGAACCGGAAACGAACGGTTGTTACGATCCTTGGCATTGCGACAGCGACAGCGCTGATCAGCGCAATCCTGCTTGGTGTTTTTTCGTTTTTCAAGTTTTTCGGATACCTTGCAACACAGACCGACGGAAATGTCCACGCTGCTTTTTATGAAGTAACGAAAGAACAGGCAGATGGACTGCGGTCAGACGACAGGATCGGACTCGTCGGAGTGTACGACAGAAATCCCCGAATCAGCGGGGTAAAGCTCAACAGTGATAAAGAAAACCGATTTCGGATCGGAAACATAGCGCACTGCGACGCAGGTTATCTGGCTGAGATGGTTCTGAGTGATTATGAGGGTAGTCTTCCTGCGGATTCATCTGAAATCGCAGTGGAGGAACAGTTCCTTAAAGATAACGGGCTATCAATCCGGGTCGGGGACAAGCTCACCTTTGAACAGGGAAACCGTCACTATTCTGACGAGAATGGCGAGATCGTTTATCTGGCAGGCAATTATAGGTCGGATGAAACGTTTGAAACAGAATCCACAGAAACCTGCACGGTCACGGCCATCCTGCATGGAAACCGGCCGACAACAGGGTTTGATATTCTGCGCGGGATGGATACCGGATACTTTCCGGAGCTGAAGAACGCTGAGGTAAGGGTAACTCTGAAAAAATGTGATCACACAGCGATAAGGCAGATTCATCAGATTGTGAGAGATTACGGCATAAGCAAATATGCCATCAATACGGAATATATGCTGAGTGTGTTTGCATTTGAAGAAAGTGCCGGTACATACCGCTCCTTGTTTGTGATCATGGCAATCGCACTTGTCATTGTGATCATCACTTCCGTGGTGCTGATCGTCAATTCCATCGGGATGTCATTGTCTGAACGGATGCGTTATCTCGGTATGCTTGCCAGTGTCGGCGCAACTGGCAGGCAAAAGCGATTTTCTGTATTCTTCGAGGGTCTTCTTCTGGGAGCTATCGGGATTCCACTGGGACTTCTTCTTGGATGGATCGGTACGAAATTGACCCTGATTTTCCTGGGCAGAAAGGTTCTTGAAGCAGATATTCTTGCCGGGGCGGAAGGCATGCGCGGGAGTATTCCCATATCCTGTAGCTGGTGGGTGATTCTTATCATTGTGATATGTTCCGCTATGACGATTTTTATCTCTGCACTTGTGCCGGCGCTGAAAGCAGCGAAAGTCATGCCAATGGATGCGCTTCGTCAGAGCAGCACGATCAAAGTGAATGCAAAGAAACTGAGAACCGGTCCTTTCATCCGCAGGATCTTCGGTTACGAAGGGGAACTGGCTTATAAGAATATAAAGCGGAACGGAATAAAAGGATCGGTAATTACGGTTTCGATTGCGGTTTCGGTCATCCTTTTTCTGACAATCAACTATTTCTGCGATTCCGTAAAGCGGCTTAACCAATATGACTTCGACCTGCCATGTCAGATCGTCGTTTCCTGCTCCCTGGCAGAAAGCGATCAGCTGCGGCAGGAACTGCAGACAATGGATGATGTGGAGAAGGTCTTTAGCGGCGGCATGATCCAGTTCGTATTTGAAAAAAACAGTAATGATGAGAAGGTCACCCTGGCGAATAAGGACATTACGAATCCGGATTTCCGGACCAGTGATTATAAAGATCTTAATTTCTCAAGCATGGCCCTAGTACTGATTGACGATGCGGACTTCAGGGGCCTGATCGAAGCCAATGGTCTCTCAGAAGATAAGTACTACGGAGGCAAACTGCGGGGTGTCCTTTTGAACAACTATTTCCATGATACAAGATCAGCTGCCGTGTTTAATGAAGGGGTTCTCGGGCAAAGCCTTCATTACGACGAAACGGACGGCAATCCACCGGCTGTGGAAATCGGTGATTTTGTTAAGTATGATGCGAATAATTACATCCTGAAAATGACGCCCAGAGGGGTGCTTACGGTCTACGCACCGGCTTCCGTCTACTATGAGAAAGCGAAAGAGACAATTCCGGAAGCTATTTTAAGCAGCGATCTCTGTGTTGTGACTGAAAAGCATAAAGAAGTGTACCAGAAAATCTATACCCTGTTGGAAACGGAGGATTATCACAACTACAGTGTTGCCGATATGACGGATTCTCTGGAGGCAATGAATACGGTAACGCTTCTTCTAAAGACTGCTATGTATGGTTTCTCGATTTTACTGACGCTGATCGCAGCGGCCAACATCAACAACACGATTTCAACCGGTGTGCTGCTTCGAAGAAGAGAGTTCGCGATGTACAGATCCGTAGGAATGGCACAGGATGGATTCGGGAAAATGATTCGTCTGGAGACGTTCCTGTATGGGATCCGGGCGCTGTTGATCGGGATTCCCGTATCGATTCTCATCAGCTATATGATGTTCCGTGCTTTTGACGCCGACTTGTATTCCTTTAACATCGATTGGCGCATGTACATACTTGCCATTGTCGTTGTATTCGTCGTAGTCGGTGTCAGCATGCTTCTTTCAGTGGACAAGATTAAAAATGACAGTATTATTGAAGCACTGAAATATGACATGGTGTAAGTATTTCCGGTTTGGTGAACTATTCCCGCAAACTCTCACTTCCCGGAAATCAGCTGACATGTTTCTGACTGCCACATTGAGACCGTGGTACAGCTAGACCATTCTTAACCAAAGAGGGTTGAAAAAGCTTGCTACAAATGGGTTTCTGCTGCTTGGAACAAATCGTGTTTCAAGAAGGAGAGCCCATTTTTAATAAAATCATAAATGTCACTAAACTTCAGCTTTTTACGTGTGCTGGCAAACTTGATTATTGTTTACTCTTTATATGTATCCAAGTCACATTTTTTCCAGTTTATTTCCGGCAGATGATCAATGAAGGATTTAGACATGGCGAGTCCTAGATTTGTTGCATTATGAACAGCTTTAATTGCAGCTATTATTTGGCCTTTGTTCATTAATAGTTCAATTTCTTCTCGAACAGCAAATGAAATTGGTATGTAGCCAATGTAATTATCTTCACGATCAATTTCGTTTTTAGCTTCTGTGTTTGTGATGTCAGTGTTCATTTTTTAAATTTTACTAAACGGAACCTTCTTTGAGTGGTTTTTGATCTGTTTGTTTTTTGGCATAAAACTAAACTTCAGATTGGCAGAAGAGTTTAATTAAAATCAAAAAGGTACGAGGAAAATGAGAGATTTCATCGTATAAAATAATGTAGAGGCAATAGGTCGCTCAAGAACATTTCATGTTTCTTATTCTGCAATGATACGATTTCGCATTTAATGCTGTCTGTATCTATACCACGTCGGCCTACTGATTCCGAGTTCTTCCCAGGACACACCTTTCTTAATCTGCTCAATAATCTCCGGTGTAATCTGTTTCGGACGACCTTCTTTGTAGCCTGGCTTCTACCGGGCTATTGCTTTACCGGCTGCAGTACGTTCTTTGATCATCTCGCGTTCGAACTCTGCAAAGCTCAGCATGATATGGAGTATCAGACGACCAGTAGGGGTGTTGTCGATCAAGCCCATGTTGAGGACATGTACAGATACTCCACGATCCAGCAACTCTTTCACGGTTTCAAAACCGGATGTCGCCGTTCTTGCAATGAGTTATCAGTAATAGTATGATTATTGCGGAATCAGCAGATTATAACGGTGCTATATGCTATATTCTGCTGAAACCGCACATATTATTTATGATTCAGCAGATTATATGGGAGTTAGTTAATCATGAACATAATTGGAAGAGAAAGAGAGAAGGATATTTTATTGAAGTGTCTGGGATCCAAAAAACCTGAATTTCTGGTCGTATATGGTCGCAGACGTGTAGGAAAGACTTATTTGATTCGCGAGTTCTTTAATGAAAGGTTTTCTTTTTATACCACCGGTATTCCCGATCAAAAGACAAGGAACCAGTTAAAGGCTTTCAACGAATCTCTGTCTTATTATGGCGATGAAACAGGCACAATTCCCAAAGACTGGTTTGAAGCGTTTAGAAGGCTTCGTAAGATATTAGAATCTAAAACAGTATATCGCGATATATCCAGCGGCAAAAAAGTAGTCTTCTTAGACGAAGTGCCTTGGATGGATACCGCCAGATCCGATTTTAAATCAGCATTCGATTTCTTTTGGAACAGCTGGGGGTCATCTCAGGAAGACCTTCTTTTCATTGTATGTGGCTCAGCCACCTCGTGGATTATCAGCAACATACTTAACGACAGAGGTGGATTTCATAACAGAATAACAAGACAGATGCATATTAATCCTTTCAATCTTGGTGAATGCAAACGCTTCTACAGCGACAACGGGATTAACTTTAACCGTGACCAGATGATAGAAAGCTACATG
Organism: Solobacterium sp.; assembly: GCA_016284975.1. Lineage (GTDB taxonomy): Bacteria > Bacillota_I > Bacilli_A > Erysipelotrichales > Erysipelotrichaceae > Bulleidia. Next base: position 1,277 of record JAEEPV010000090.1, on the reverse strand, counting down.
ATATTCGGAGGAATACCGTATTACTTGAATCTGCTTGATAGCAGACTCAGTCTGACTCAGAATGTGGACAGCCTGATCTTTGACGAAAGAGGCGACTTACACTACGAATATGAACAGTTATTCAGGTCCTTATTCAAAAAGCCGGATAATCACGTGAAGATTATAGAAACAATTGCCGATCAGAAGCGTGGCCTTCAGCGGGTCGATCTCGCAGAACAATCAGGCGTTTCAGACGGCGAAGGTCTCACCAAAGCGCTCCGAGAGTTAGAACAGTGCGGCTTCATACGTCAGTATAAAAAAATCAGCACTTCAAAAAAGGGCAGTTTCTATCAGGTTATCGACCCTTTTGTACTTTTCTGCTTGTATTTCCATGACAAAAAAATCAAATCGTGGCAATCATTCATCAAGTCACCGGATTATTATGCTTGGCGGGGAAATGCTTTTGAAACTGTATGTCTGGAGTACATTCCGCAAATAAAGGCGGCGCTCGGAATATCCGGAATCGAGAGCTTCGACTATTCCTGGAAGAGCAAAAAAATCAAAGGCGGTGCACAGATCGACCTTTTGATAGACAGACGTGATGACGTTATAAATCTGTGTGAGATGAAATGCACAGATAAACCTTATGAAATAACTGCTGACTATAGAGAAAACCTGATCAACAAGGTGACTTCTTTTACTGAAGAAGTAAAACCCAGGAAGGCGGTACATGTTACGCTTATTACCTCTAACGGATATAAGCGAAATGAATATTCAGATGTGGTTCAGAACGAAGTAGGGCCAGACAGTTTGTTTCTTTGAGAGAGTATTATTTGTACCTATACCACGTCGTCCTGCTGATCCCCAGTTCCTTCCAGGACACACCTTTTTGATCTGTTTGATAATCTCAGGTGTAATCTGCTTTGGGCGACCTTCTTTGTACCCGGGTTTCTGACGTGCAATCGCTTTTCCGGCGGTGGTATGCTTTTTAATCATTTCTCTTTCAAACTCGGCAAAGCTCAGCATAATCTGGAGTATCAGGCGGCCAGTAGGGGTATTGTCTACTAGTCCCATATTCAGAACGTGAACGGCTATGTTGCGATCCAGCAGCTCCTTTACGGTTTCAAAACTGGATGTCGCCGTTCGTGCGATTCGGTCCAGTTTTGTAAACATCATTTTATTTATATATTTTGTGGTGTTTTATTTAAGTGTTTTGCGGTTCATTCCCACTCGGTAATGAAAAATAAATAATACGCATATGGATTGTATCCTTTTGCTTATTATCAAACAGCGTAAGC
>JAEEPV010000089.1 GCA_016284975.1 Solobacterium sp. | reverse complement strand
GAACGGAAACTGTTCTCTTTGATCAGGATTGTCTGTACCGGTTTGCGGCCGGATGGCATTGTCTCGATCGTTGAGACATTCATATCTCCATATAACGCAGACGCAAGCGTGCGGGGAATCGGTGTGGCGCTCATCAGAAGGAAGTCTGTCTGACTTCCCTTTTCGCGCAGGGTTTTGCGCTGGTTGACGCCAAACCGCTGCTGCTCATCCGCTACGACAAGTCCAAGATTCAGAAACTGTGCCTGTTCCTGCAGCAGAGAATGCGTACCGATGATCACATCTGCACTTCCATCCGCCATCGCAGAAAGCACCGACTGCTTTTCTCCTGCCGACAGTCCGCTGTACAGCACAACCGTGCGGATCCCGAATGGCTCCAGCATTTCGCTGATGGTGGATGCATGCTGACGGGCAAGCACTTCCGTCGGCGCTAGCAGTGCCGCCTGATACCCGGCATCGACCGCAGCAGCCATGGCAATGGCCGCAACCGCTGTCTTTCCGCAGCCGACATCCCCTTGAACCAGCCGATACATGACGGAAGAAGATGCCATATCGGAAAGAATATCGTCCAGTGCCGTTTTCTGTCCCTGTGTCAGCGTATAGGGAAGCGAGGCAATGATCCGATCGATTCGGGAACGGTCAAATACACGGGGCGGCTTGTATACATAGATCCGGTTATCCTGCTTCAGAAGTTCAATCGAAGCGAAATAACGCAGAAACTCCTCGTACTTCAGCGTTCTGACTGCCTGTTTCAGATCATTCTCATTCTGCGGTTCATGGATCCACTGAAGTGCTTCTCTTCGATCCAGCAGACGATAGGCACGCATGTACCGGATCGGAACCCGGTTAATGATCGAATCTGCCAGTGCCGCAAAGGCCTTTTTGATGCATTCCCGTACCGTTCGCTGCTGAATACCGGCTTTGACGGAGTAGACCGGAGTGATCCGGCTCTGCTCGTCCAGAGATTTCGTATTATAGTTGATCGCGGTTACCTTGTTTCTTCCGGATACGATTCCGGTCACCGTAATCGTTTCGCCGTCCTTCAGGGTCTTTGCCCATGGACGGTTGAAGATCGTGACTGCAATCACTTCATCCTCCGTCAGTACCTGAAACCGGGCGATGTTTCTGCCTTTGAAATAGTTTGAGGTCACCCTGCCCGCAACGCTTCCTTCAAACGTTACCCGGTCTTTTTCCTTCCAGGAAGAAGGACCGGAAGTATTGAGTATGTCATAGCGAAACGGATAATAAGCCAGTAATTCCTCAGCACTGTGTATACCGAGAGACTGCATGGCTTCGATTCGTTTCGGGGTCAGCTTCAGGCGCTTGTCATTGAGTTCCATTGTTATAAATTATACCGTATCCACTGGTTATACAGACCTGTGAGCCGTCTGAATCCGGGTATTCTTCTTCTGAACCATAAGAAAAACCCGATCCGTTTGCGAACCGGGTCAATCATTAGTTATTCAACGCCGATGATAAAGCTGTATACCGGCTGACCGCCGTTTTGAATCTCAATGTCTACTTCGAAGTTCTTTTCAATGTAGTCATTGATCTGCTGCGTTTCCTCATCGGTGGAATCTGCACCTTTGATCAGGGTCACGATACCGCTTTCCTCATCGATCATCTGATCCAGCAGTTTGCATACCGCATCTACCTTGTCCCGGCTGGTCAATACGATTTCACGGTTGAGCAGTCCCATGAAATCTCCTTCATGAATCTCACGTCCATCGATCGTCGTATCCTTGATGGAATAGGTTACCTGACCGGTCTTGACGGAAGAAATCGCTTCTTTCATGATCTCGGTATTGGTCTTGACATCTGCTTCCGGATTGAACTGAATACAAGCCGCAAGCCCCTGCGGGATCGTCTTGGTTTCAAGAACGATGATATCCTTGCCTTCCGTTACATCTGCTGCCTGACGGGCTGCCATGATGATATTTGAGTTATTCGGAAGAATGTAGATATGTCTGGCATTGATCTTGGAAATCGCACTGACAAAGTCTTCCGTGGAAGGATTCATGGTCTGACCGCCGGATACGACATAGTCTGCACGGTAATCACGGAACAGTTTCTCAAGACCTTCTCCGGCACATACCGTGATGATGCCGTACTTCACTTCTTCCACCGGTTCATCGGTTTCAAGAATGGATGGTTTCATGTCCGCGGATTCCGGATCAATCTGAACCTGTTCAAATTCACCATACCGCTGTCCGATATTCAGTGCCTCACCCGGAGAGAGGGTCGAAACGCGGGTCTTGATGTGATCCCCGTCAACGACGACCGTCACATGATCACCGATGCCGGCAAGCTTGTCACGGAACTTGGATTCCCTGAACATATGCATGCCCTGATCAACCAGTTTCAGAATGAACTCAACGCGATAGCCGCTGCGTGCTTCTTCTTCCGCTTTTGCGACCGTTTCACCTGCTTCTGCGATCGGATTACCGGTCAGATAGGCACGGAATCCATCAAAGATCGCAACGAGACCGGATCCGCCGGAATCTACGACGCGGGCTTCCTTTAAGATTGGAAGCAGCTCCGGCGTATGATCTAGACTTGCCTGTGCCTCTTTGCACAGAACATCCATATATTCTTCCAGAGATGACTCCGGATGCTCATCGATATATTTGGAAGCCGCATCACAGGATTCTCTTACGACGGTGAGAATCGTGCCTTCTACCGGACGCATGACAGCTTTGTAAGCCATCTTGGAACCGTTTGCCATGCATGCGGAAAAATCCTTAGCGGTGAGTTCAGTCTTGTCACCGACTGCCTGATAGAACCCGCGGAAGATCTGAGAGGTAATGACACCGGAATTTCCGCGTGCGCCCATCAGAAGACCTCTGCTGAGTGTCTTGGCAATGGTCGGAAGCTCTTCGCTTCCGCACTTTCTGACTTCACTGATACCGTTGGTGAAGGTCAGAGACATATTGGTGCCGGTATCTCCATCCGGTACCGGAAACACATTCAGCGCATCAACTTCCTTCTTGCGGTTATTCAGGTTGTTGCAGCCGCTTTCCAGCATTTCTTTTAACTGTTTTCCATTGATCTTATCCATGACTGCCACCTTTTATTCCATTACCTGAACGCCCTGTACATATACATTGACGCAGGAAATCGGTTCCGAGAGTGACTTTTCCAGCACATACTTTACTTTCTTCTGCGCTTCCTGAACAACTTCGGAAATCTTCACGCCGAAACTGACGATGATATACAGATCGATTTCAAGGCCGTCATTTGTTTCTTTAACGACAACACCGCGGGAGTAGTTTTCAATCTTCAGAAGTTCTGCCCATCCATCTCGGAAGATCTTTTTGCTTGCCATACCGACTACGCCATAGCATTCCGTTATGACACCGCCGGCAAGCGAAGCAACCGCATTTTC
>JAEEPV010000008.1 GCA_016284975.1 Solobacterium sp. | reverse complement strand
GTGAGGTGGATGCTCTGCTGCATAACTCTTATGTTTGGAGTTATGTACTACAAAAACCCTCTTATTCCGATTTGAAAGTTCAGCCGGGTGCCATGTTCTCTATGGATTTCCGAGCCGGTGCTCTGGATACTTCGAAGGGTCATGAGATAATTGATCGTTTGAATGGTGGAGTTGCCGAATTGACTGATACGCGTAGGCAGGCCATCACTCTGGACTATACTTCCCGGAAACTATATCAATATGAACTTTCGGATTACCTGTACCAGTATGGTCTGAGCATATTACTGGTTGTGCTGCTTATCATTGCACTGATCGCTGTCGCTATCATGAAATACCGTGAGATGCGGGCCGCACATGAAGAAAAGATCCGGCAGTTGGTCGATCATGATCCATTGACGGGCGTGTTCAGCCTTGATGGATTTCGAAAACGCGCTGAGGAATTACTGCGCACTCACCCGGACACGCCATATTTGCTCGCTTACGCTAATATCAGAAATTTTAAGTTTATCAATGACAGCCTGGGAATGTCTGCTGGGGACGAACTTCTTCGATTCTGGGCAAACAGGACGCTTGCGACTCTTTCGGATGAAGAGGCTATGGGGCGCGTTACAGCAGATCGATTTGTTGTTCTTCGACGTAACGGAGGAGATGAAGCACTGCAGAAGGACGATCAGGAGATACTTGGACCGGTACGAACCTATTTCATAGATCGGGGCAAGGAGAATCGGGTACTTCTATGTGGTGGCGTTTATGTAGTAACTCCGGCAGACCGACAGCAGATTAATATTGACCACATGATGGACTGTGCTCGTATGGCGGAGAAAAAAGTACGCGATACCCGAAATGAAGGTTATGAGTTTTATAACCCTGAGCAGTGGGAAAAAGGAAAACAAGTTGCTGACATTATCAATTATCTGCCAGCCGCAATCAAATCTGGTGGTCTCCATGTTTGGTATCAGCCCCAGGTGAATTATGAAACGAAAAAGATTACTGGAGCAGAAGCACTTTGTCGTTGGGATCACGATAAGATAGGGTTTTTATATCCTTCGGATTTTATTTCCGTATTGGAGGAATCCGGGCTCATTTATGATCTGGATTGCTTTGTATGGGACAAGGTTTGTCAGGACTTACATCGCTGGAACGAGCAGGGCTATCACCGCTCTATTTCTGTGAATGTATCGCGTTGTGACATCCGGGAAGATCGAGATATTCCAGGACAATTTAGCAGCCTGATTCAGAAGTACAACATTTCCCCCGATCAGCTTCGAATCGAGATTACGGAAACCGCATTTGCAGAAAACCCTGATTTGCTGATCAGCAACACAATAAAGCTAAGGGAGCTTGGCTTTCAGGTCGAGATGGATGATTTTGGAAGCGGCTATTCTTCCTTACATATGCTTAAAGAGGTACCTGTTGACCGTATCAAACTGGATCTTCATTTTCTCACATCATCAGGAGATCAGAAAAAAAGCCGCACAATTGTCAGCTATATGATCCAGATGGTGGAAAAACTGGAAATGAAGATGATCGCAGAAGGGGTAGAAACCAATGAGCAGGCAGAGTTCCTTCACGATCAGGGCTGTTCTGAAATGCAAGGTTATTATTTTTATAAACCTATGCCAGTAGAGGAATTTGAGAAGTTGAAAGAAGAAATCTGAAAGAAGGACTGTTTTATGCATTCAATCAAAACCAAGATAACTGCTATGACAGTCTGCGTCATTGTGATAGCAATGGTCATCGCTACGGTTTTTGGTGTGGCAGCCATACGGGATATCGGAAACCATGATGCGGAACAGACCCTGCTCTTGTTATGCGAAACAGGGCAGAAAGACCTGAACTATTATTTTCAGAACGTAGAACAGTCGGTAAAAACGGTTGCGGCATTCGTTGAGTCCGATCTGAATGGGTTAGATGACGAAAACCTTCAGGCACACATGAACCGGGTCAGCGATGTCTTTCAGAAACTGGCATATAACATGAATGGCGTTTTGACTTACTATTACCGGATCGATCCGGAAGTTTCTCAGAATGTCAAAGGTTTCTGGTATGTGAATACCGATGACAACGGCTTTCAGGAGCACGAGGTAACGGATATTACCGATTATGACACGAATGACACCTCTTCACTGGTCTGGTTCACTGTTCCCAAAGCAACCGGAAACGGTGTCTGGCTGCCGCCTTATATTACAGAGAATTTGGGGGCCCGCGTGATCTCCTATAATGTCCCCGTTTATCATGATGGACAGTTTGTCGGTGTCATTGGTATCGAAATCGATTACTCCACGATGGCGGAAGTCGTGAATCATATCACCCTCTATGATAACGGGTATGCCTTCCTGAATGACGAAGAGGGAAATATTATCTATCATCCGCAGATGGATGTCACGACAATGGAAGCGCAGCCAAAGGTGCCGAGTGGACTTTTAAGCAATGAGAAATTCATCCGCTATACCTTTGACGGCGTTGAAAAGGAGGCAGTCTGGCTTCCGTTAAGCAATGGGATGCGCCTGAATGTTACGGTTCCCGTTCAGGAGATCAATGCTGCCTGGCAAAAATGGGTCACAGAGATTACGATTGTCTTTGCCGCGCTGCTGGTCCTCTTTATCGTTCTTATCATGACCTTCACAGGGCGAATCACAAGTCCTCTTCAGAAACTGACAAAAGCTGCGGAGCAGATCAGCGAAGGTTACTATGATACCAAGCTGGATTATGATAAGAAGGACGAAGTCGGCGTTCTTACGGCATCCTTCAAAAAGCTCATCATGAATTTGAATGTCTATATCAAGAACCTGAACGATATGGCCTATATCGATGCGCTTACCGGAATCGGGAACCGTCTGGCTCTCAGGCGTGACTACGAAACATATCAGGGGCATGAAGTAACAGTTTTGATGCTGGATCTGAATGACTTCAAGCTGATCAACGACACGCGCGGTCATGAGGAAGGGGACCGTGTTCTTCAGGAAATCGGAAAACTGCTCTCAGACACTTTCGGAAAGGAACACTGCTATCGGTATGGCGGTGATGAATTCCTTGTTATCGTGCC
>JAEEPV010000088.1 GCA_016284975.1 Solobacterium sp. | reverse complement strand
TGCAGACACGTAACGGTAAGCGTACCGCTGCGGCAGCGCTGAAGGTTGCAGTTGACATGGTCAAGGAAGGCCTTGTCACAAAAGATCAGGCTCTTCTGATGGTTGAGCCGAAGCAGCTCGATGACCTGCTCCATCCGCAGTTCGATGCACAGGACCTCAAGGCAGCACAGAAGCGTGTTATCGCCAAAGGTCTCGCAGCTTCTCCGGGTGCTGCATCCGGTCAGGTTGTATTCACAGCTGAGGATGCTAAGAAGTGGGTTGCGAAGGGTAAGAAAGTTATTCTTGTCCGTCTGGAAACTTCTCCGGAAGATATCGAAGGTATGCATGTATCTGAAGGTATCCTCACCGTTCGCGGCGGTATGACAAGCCATGCGGCAGTTGTTGCCCGTGGTATGGGTGCCTGCTGCGTATCCGGTGCCGGTGAGATCAAGGTCAATGAAGCCAAGAAGACATTTGAAGTCGGCGGCAAGAAGTACAAGGAAGGCGATGTGATTTCCCTTGATGGCTCAACAGGTCTTGTATATGACGGCGCAATCAAAACCGTTCCGGCAACAATCTCCGGAAACTTCAAGACATTCATGGACTGGGCTGATGCACGCCGTACACTGAAGATCCGTACCAATGCGGATACACCGGAAGACGCAAGACGTGCCGTTGAATTCGGTGCAGAAGGTGTCGGTCTTGTCCGTACCGAACATATGTTCTTCAACTCTGCAGAACGTATCAAGGCAATCCGTATGCTGTGTGTAGCACAGAATACCGAACAGCGCATCAAGGCTCTCAATCTGCTTGAGCCGATGCAGCAGGAAGACTTCGAAGGTATCTTCGAAGCTATGGGTGACCGTTCCGTTACCATCCGTCTGCTGGATCCGCCTCTGCATGAATTCCTGCCGAAGACCGATTCTGAGGCAAAGGACGTTGCCAAGGCACTCGGCATTTCCATCAAGGATGTCGCTGCTGCGGCAAGTGCTCTCCATGAATTCAACCCGATGATGGGTCACCGTGGATGCCGTCTTGACGTAACCTATCCGGAAATTGGTGAAATGCAGACACGTGCAATCATCAAGGCTGCGATGAAGATTAACAAGAAACATCCGAAGTGGAAGGTTGTTCCGGAAATCATGATTCCGCTTGTAGGAGAGCCCAAGGAACTTGAGTATGTCGCTAACATCGTTCGCAAGACTGCTGATGAAGTTATCAAGGCTGCCAAGTCCAAACAGACTTATAAAGTCGGTACCATGATCGAGATCCCGCGTGCTGCACTGCAGGCAGGTGAGATTGCCAAGACCGCTGAGTTCTTCAGCTTCGGTACAAACGACCTGACACAGATGACATTCGGCTTCTCCCGTGATGATGCCGGTAAGTTCCTGGATGATTACTACGGGAAGCACATCTATGAATCCGATCCGTTTGCTCACGTTGATGTAAACGGTGTTGGTCAGCTGATTGCTCTGGCTGCCAAGAACGGCCGTGCTACACGTCCGGATCTGCACCTTGGTGTCTGCGGCGAGCATGGCGGCGACCCGGCTTCCATTGAGTTCTTCCAGACAGTTGGACTCAACTATGTAAGCTGCTCACCGTATCGTGTACCGATTGCCCGTCTGGCTGCTGCTCAGGCCGCAATCAAAGTTGGCACACCTGCAAAGAAGGCTGTCAAAAAGCCTGCCAGGAAGACTGCCAAAAAGAAATAAGTTCTTAAAAGCTCATTTGCTTTAAGGATAGAGGAGGCAAGAAAGGAGGAAATATCACTCATGGCTGCTGCAAAGAAAGTTGTTAAGAAAGCTGCTCCGGCAAAGAAGGCTGCACCTGCCAAGAAGGCTGCTCCGGCTAAGAAGCCTGCTGCTAAGAAGGCTGCTCCGGCTAAGAAAGCTGCTCCGGCAAAGAAGCCTGCTGCTAAGAAGGTCGTCAAGGATGCTGCTAAGAAAGTAGTTGCTAAGAAGGCTGCTGCACCTGCTAAGAAAGCTGTCAAGGCTGTTGCTAAGAAAGTAGCTGCTAAGAAGGCTGCTCCGGCAAAGAAAGCCGCTCCGGCAAAGAAGCCTGCTGCTAAGAAGGCTGCACCTGCCAAGAAAGCTGCACCTGCTAAGAAGCCTGCTGCTAAGAAGGCTCCGGCTAAAAAGGCAAAGTAATTAATAGCTAAGGATTAATTATATGTCTGAACGAACGGTCCTCAGGAAATCCCCGAGGATCGTTTTTTTTTATGGATCAGAAAAGCTTCCCGAAGGAAGCTCTGCAGCGATTTATCGTTTATCAAGAGGAACGTAAGGCTGTTCTGTCCGGACACCGATATAGGCCGGTCGAATGATTTTTCCTTCATTCTGGATCTCTTCAATCCGATGTGCGCTCCAGCCGGCAATACGTGCGATCGCAAAGATCGGTGTAAAGAGTTCATAGGGAAGGCCGAGCATCTGATAGATCAGACCGGAATAGAAGTCGACGTTGGCACTGACACCTTTGTACATCTTACGTTTTTCCGCAATCAGTTTCGGTGCCGTTTCCGCGACATATTCGTACAGGGCAAACTGATCCTCAAATCCTTTTTCAGCTGCCAGCTGTGCCGCACAGGATTTCAGAATTTCTGCACGGGGATCCGAAACGGAATAGATCGCATGTCCCATACCATAAATCAGACCGGCTTTATCAAAGGCATCTTTTTCCAGCAGCCGTACCAGGTAATCATCCACCTTGCTGTGATTTTTGACATCAATGTGTTTCTTCATATCATCGAACATGCGCATGACTTTAATGTTGGCGCCACCGTGCTTGGGACCTTTCAGGGAACCAAGTGCAGCCGAGATCGCGGAATAGGTATCTGTACCGGATGAAGTTACGACATGTGTTGTAAAGGTAGAATTGTTGCCGCCGCCATGTTCGGCATGAATGACCAGAGCCAGATCAAGGATCCGCGCTTCGCTTTCCGTAAACCGTCCGTCTTTTCGAAGAATGTGCAGGATGGTTTCTGCAGTGGAATGATGCGGCTTCGGATTTCGGATCAGAAGACTTCTTCCCAGATGATAATGACGATAGCCGCGATAGGCATATACCGCGAGTTCCGGGAATACGGAAATCAGAAACAGACACTGGCGAAGGACATTGGCAATCGCAATGTCATCCGGATTCTCATCGTAGGCATACAGCGCAAGAACGGTACGGGAGAGAATATTCATCATGTCTTTGCCCGGTGCTTTGAGGATCATGTCTCTGGTAAAGGATTCCGGAAGGGAGCGGATGGACGCAAGATATTTTGTAAACTCATCAAGTTCTGCTTTTGTCGGCAGTTTGGAGAACAACAATAGATAGGCAGTTTCTTCAAAGCCGTATCGTTTATCCTGAATGAATCCGTTGACCAGATCTTTTACATTGACGCCGCGGTAATACAGACGGCCGGCGCAGGGATGCTCATTGCCGTCTTCATCAACTTCTTTGGCAATGACGGTGGATATTTCGGTAAGACCGGTAACGACACCTTTACCGTTCAGGTCTCGTAATCCTTTATTGACTTTATGCTTTGCATACAGATCGGGAGTGATGTTGTTTCGTTCATCGGAAAGCTCCGAAAGCATCTTTACATAGGGTGTGATATCGGAATAAGTCATCATACCTCCTGTTGGGCCTGCGGGATGAAGCAGGCACTTATATGTTACCGATTGTACGGATTTCAAATGGGAATGACAAGGAAAAATGTAACATTCTCATCGTCTTTTCAAATTTTTTACATATTAGTTTCATAAATTCCGGCAGGAAAGAGACGCATTGGAAAAAGGATAAACTTATTCTCTGTCGGTTTCCGTTTGCGGGAAGAACGCTGTTATAGGAATAACGTGACTGCAGATTCGAAGGAATATATGCACAACGGGAAGTTGCCGTTGACAGTGTATATCAGGTGCGTTATAAATAAAGCAATGTGATGAACAGGACATGGTTTCCGGTTCGGGATCAGAGAGGCAGCCGGCTGGTGAAAGACTGCTGAACAACCCGGAAATTACCCCCTGGGAGCTGCGCCGTAATGGGCTGCCGTAACTCCTGCGTTAAAGGAAAGATAAGCGCTCATAAGGAATTATGGGAAACAAGGTGGTACCGCGCATCCAGCGTCCTTCGTAAAGGACGTTTTTATATTTTACGGGGAGGACAACATGATCAATTTCAAGGAAAATGAAGAGCTGAACGTTCTGAATCACAGCTGTGCACACCTGATGGCACAGGCTGTCAAGCATCTCTATCCGCAGGCAAAGTTCTGGGTAGGACCGGTCGTGGAAGAAGGTTTCTATTACGATATCGATCTTGGAGATGATGTCATTCGCGATGAAGATCTGCCGAAGATCGAAAAGGAAATGAAGAAGTGTGCCAAGGATAATAAGCGTATTGTCCGTCAGGAGATCACAAAGGAAGAGGCACTGGAACAGTTCAAGGATGACCTGTACAAGATCGATCTGATTGAGCGCATGGAGGAAGGCACCAATATTTCCATGTATACACAGGGAGACTTTACCGATCTCTGCCGTGGTCCGCATGTGGAGAGCACCAAACTGCTGAAGAACTTCAAGCTGCTCAAACACAGCGGTGCGTACTGGAAAGGTGATGAGCACAACAAAGTACTGCAGCGTATCTATGGCGTCTGTCTGCCGACACCGGAAGAACTCGAAGCACATCTCAAAGACCTTGAGGATGCCAAGATGAGAGATCACCGGAAGCTTGGAAAAGATCTTGGCGTGTTCATGTTCTCCGAGACAATTGGTGCCGGTCTGCCGATGTGGCTGCCGAACGGATTTACCATCCGTCGCATTCTTTCGGATTACATCATGGACAAGGAACTTGCTCAGGGCTATGTTCATGTCAAAACACCGGTCGTCGTCAACACCAAGCTGTACAAGATTTCCGGTCATCTTGCGCATTATAAAGATGACATGTTTCCGATCATGGTAAGGGATGAAGAAGAGTTCTGCCTGCGTCCCATGAACTGTCCGGAACACATGGTCATGTACAAGAGCAAACTGCACAGCTACCGTGATCTTCCGGTGCGGATTGCCGAGATCGCTGATGACTTCCGGTTTGAAGCCAGCGGCGCATTAACCGGTATTGAGCGCAGCCGTGCATTCGTACAGAATGACTCGCATATCTTCTGCCGTCCTGATCAGATCGCAGATGAAATCAAAAATGTCACGAAACTGATCCTGGATGTTTATAACGACTTTGGATTTGAGAACTACAGTTTCCGTCTGTCTCTGCGCGATCCGGAAAATGCCGAGAAGTATTTTGGCAACGATGATCTCTGGAAGACCAGTGAAGCACAGCTTCGTGAGATCCTGACCGAGATGAAGGTTCCGTTCTACGAGGCAATCGGGGAAGCAGCGTTCTATGGTCCCAAGATCGACGTTCAGGTGCGTTCCGCACTTGGACATGATGTCACACTGTCTACCATCCAGCTGGATTATCAGCTGCCGGAACGCTTTGAACTGGAATATGTCGATTCCACCGGATCCAAGGTCAGACCGGTCGTGATCCATCGTGCGATCCTCGGCAGCCTTGACCGGTTCGTCGCATTCCTGCTGGAAGAGACCAAGGGCAACCTGCCGCTCTGGCTGGCTGCGAAACAGGCAGTCATCATTCCGGTATCTCCGGAAGCACATAAGGAATATGCGGAAGAGGTGCTGCACGCGATGAAGCGTATCGGCATGCGGGTATCCGTGGATGACCGTAACGAGAAGCTCGGCTACCGTGTCCGGGAAGCACAGACCTCCAAGATACCGGTTGAAGTTGTCGTAGGAGAAGGGGAAATGAACGAGCGCAGCGTAACCGTACGTCGTTATGGCTCCCGTGAGGAAACAAAGATGAGCCTGGATGATTTCCTGGATGCGATGGTAACAGAAATCGAAAGCCGTAAATAATGAAACGATTGAGATCGAAGCAGAAATGCCTCGGTCTTTTTTCTTGACAGATAAAACGAAGGATAATATAACAAGTGTTATAAAATATGGCACGTACACTGAAGATCACAAAAGAAATGATTACGGATGCGGTAGTGGAAGTGATCCGAACAGACGGATCAGAAAAGCTGAATGCGCGTTCCGTTGCCAGAGTTCTGGGCTGTTCAACACAGCCGGTTCTTTATCAGTTTCAGACAATGGATGATCTGATTCTTGCGGCATACGCAAGGGCAGATCAGATCCATACACAGATGATCCTGCCGAAAGGAAAACGTGAAAATCCGCTTCTGGAACTTGGCATGAACTATATCCGATTTGCCTGCGATGAAAAGAATCTGTTCCGCTTCCTGTTTCAGTGCAATCACTTTGCTGGTAAAGATCTGCCGGGGCTTACGGCGGATCCTGAATCCGATGAACTCCTTAAGATTGTTTCTCGGGAATTCGGGTGTTCGCCCGAGCAGGCTAAGAGAACGTTTCAGATCCTGTTTATAGCAGTGCACGGGTATGCCAGTCTGCTTGCCAATAATGCGATGTCCTATGATGAAGCACAGTGTGCTTCCATGTTGGAAAAACTATATGAAGGGGTGAAATGAAATGTATCGGCTGTATCAGAAAAAAGAAATCCTGTTTGCGATTCTGTGGATCGTAATCTACTGCGTATTGATAACACCGCTCAAAGGCGTATACGGGAATGAAAGTATTGTCATGCTGGCGGGGCTGGCTGCAGTCGCTGCGTGTCTGACCTGTTTTGTAAAGCGGTATCATCTGGAAGAAAAGTATGGTCTTAACCGCTGGCCTGAAGATACGAAACGCTTTCTGTATTTCATACCCATGTGGATCCTGACAACGGGAAATCTCTGGGGTGGAATCCATATAAAGGACCCGTTTTCTGCTCAGCTGACTGCTGCGCTTTCCATGTGTCTGATCGGATATATTGAAGAACTGATCTTCCGCGGTTTTCTGTTTCAGGCTATGGCAGGGGATGGAAGCCTCACGACGGCAGTGATCGTCGCTTCCGCAACCTTTGGAATCGGACATATTGTCAATCTTTTCAGCGGTCAGTCAACACTGGAAACAGCGTTTCAGGTTCCGTTTGCGATCGTCTGGGGGTTTATCTTTACAATGGTATTTCTTAAAAGCGGGAGTCTTCTGCCCGGTATCCTTGCCCATGCCCTGATCGATGTATTTGCAGAGTTCAGTACCGATAATCCAATCATGGGTTATGTGTATATCGCTGCTGCGATCCTCATCGGAATTGCCTACTGCCTGTATCTGAAGCGTCTTCCCAACAGTGAAATAATCGGGCGTTAAGATTGCATATTCAACGGTTCGTGCTATATTGATTCTGTCATCTGACCGCAATGAGAAGTTCGGAGCGAAAAGAGGCGGAAATGAATACCAGTATTTCATTCAGCCTTAGTCATGTGACGAGGCTGTTTTTTAAGGAGGAAGGTATGGACAACCGAATTGCAGTGATTGCCATGATCGTAGAAGATCTTGATGCGGCAGATGAACTGAACCGGATTCTTCATGAGTACGGTTCTTATGTGATCGGCCGGATGGGTATTCCGTATCGGGAAAAAAGCATTTCCCTGATCAGTGTCGCAGTTGATGCGCCCACAGAGGTGATCAGCGCGATGACCGGAAAGCTTGGCGCTTTAAATGGAGTATCGGTCAAGACCGCGTATTCAAAATCATAAACAGGAGGAAAAGAAATGAAGAAATTACTGAGTATCCTGCTGGCAGGATTAATGCTGGCAGGCTGCGGACGGGCTACGGACTCAGGCACCGCTGAGGAAGTCGCAAAGGAAGCAGAAGAAATCAAAGAGCAGGTGGAAGAAAGTGTCAGTGAAGAGGGGCTGAATGCGTTTTTTGAAACACTGCAGAAAAATGCGGGTGTGAACAGCCAGTTCAAGATTCTTACACCTTCGGGTGCACCTGCGCTTTCCATGATCCCGGCAATGCTGGGGGCAGACGTTACGGTTGTTGACGGAGCCGATCCGCTGCAGGCAGCGCTCGTCAATCCGACACCGGAATATGACATGATCGTTGCACCGAGCAACCTTGGCATGAAGCTTGCGGCGGCCGGTAAGACACCGTACAAGATGCTTGGCATACTGACCTGGGGCAACCTCTATATTGTCGGAGAAAAGGGAACTGCAAACGACGCCTCTGCTTGGGAGAATGTCGCTTCCTTTGGACAGGAGTCCGTTACCGGTAAGGTATTTGCTTCGGTATATGGAGAAGATCTGAATCTCGATGATGTTACCTGGTACAACAGCACAGCCGAAGCAGCAGCTGCTCTGATTGCAGGTGATGCCAAGGTTGCGATGCTCGCAGAGCCCAACGCAACAGCTACCATTGCCAAGGCGAAGGAAAACGGTATTGACCTTGAGATCATTGATGATGTACAGGCACGTTATGCCGGTGCGACAGGACTTGGCTTCCCGCAGGCAGCGCTGTTTGTAAACGAGGAAGTCTATAACGAAAAGAAAGATGAAATTGACGGAATGTTCAAACTGCTCACCATGTTCTCGACTGACATTCATAATCTGAGTGCAGAAGAGATCGGGCAGCTGGTTGATCTTGCCGGCGGAGCAGAGAAGTTCGGTGTTCCGAACTCCAAAATTGTCGGTCAGGTATGGGATCGCCTCAACATCAACGTCGTAAGAGCTTCGGATTATGAAGATCGTCTGCAGGATTACGGGAAACTGTTCGGAATCGAGGATGTTTCCGGCACAATTCTGAAGTAATATCTGTTTTATAAAAATCTGCTGAATCTGATCGTAAATATCGTGTCTTCGGACACGGTATTTTTGTTATAATTTATAGCGGCATGAAGAAAGAACATGTTTTCAGTGTTGTTGTATTGCTCTGTATCTGGCAGATTGCGGCAATGCGTGTCGGAAATGACATTCT
>JAEEPV010000087.1 GCA_016284975.1 Solobacterium sp. | reverse complement strand
TTCTTCGAGAACAACCTTCAGGCAGACGGATCCGTGAATATTCCGGAACCGCTTCGTCCGTACATGGGCGGCCAGGAAAAACTGGTGCCGGCGGAACAGAAAAAGAACAGCCTGTAATGCAATGGACCGGGAAACCGGTCCATTTTACGTTAAAATACTGGTGTGAATCATTCTGAATGTTTCACGTGAAACAATGATATGAAGAAATCAGGAAATAAAACAGGATACGGACTGCTTGCAGGCACAGGATTCATACTGACACTGTTGTTCTGCGGGGAGATCGGAATGCATTATCAGAATGCGGGCAGCTGGCGGGGTGTAATGATTGGAGTATTCCTTATGTGTTATGGTCTTGCCGGCTGGAACCGGGAGACGCTCACAAAAACCGGAGCCGTACTTTTCAATATTGCAGGACCGCTCGGGCTGATCGCCGGAGGAATTATCCTACTGACGATCGGATTCATGATATTTGCGGTACCGAAGACACAGCCGGAAGAAGATGCCACTGTGATTATTCTCGGCTGCGGGGTGAATTCGGACGGAACACCATCCGCGATCATGCAGAACAGAGTAGAAGCAGCACTCGAATATCTGAAGAACCATCCGGATGTGCCGGTCATCGTGAGCGGCGGTCAGCTTGGAAGTGCGCCGGTCAGTGAAGCGGAATCCATGAAGCAGGAGCTGATGCAGAACGGAATTGAAGAAGAACGGATCTACTGCGAGGATCAGTCACGGACGACAGCGGAAAATCTCCGGTTCAGCGCAATGGTCATCAAAGAAAACTTACTGAGTCAGAACGCAGTCATTGTGACCAGTGAGTTTCATCTGGCAAGGGCATGTCTTTACGCAAAGCGGAACGGACTGAACGCATCCCCGGTAAGCGCGGTGACCCCGTGGTATGCGCTGCCGGCATATGTGCTGCGGGAGACCTATGCGGTATTTTATGCCTTTGTGATCCACCGCAGGTAAAAAGGATCGCTTTTTATAAATCATCTGCTATAATGAACTCGGCACAGCAGCCATGTATACAACCTGGTCAGGTCCGGAAGGAAGCAGCCATACAAACCTCTAGTTGCGTGTGCCTTTTATTTTTGCATTTTTAAACAGGTATATATAATTATCCTTAATAAAGATCATTTACTGCAGAACCGCGGAAACAAATGGCGAATAATAAATGAATACGATGACCTCACAAAACAAAACCATATACGATCGACCCTGGCAGATTCTCGACGGCACCGCACTGAAACTGATTGCGGTGATCACAATGCTGCTGGATCATATCGGCGACAACTTCTTTCCGGATCAGATCTGGATGCGGATCATTGGGCGCACGGCGCTCCCGGTCTTTGCCTTCTGTATTGCGGAGGGATTCTCTCATACGAAAGACCGCCGCAGATATCTTTGCCGGATGGGATTGTTTGCGCTGATCAGCGAGATTCCGTTTGATCTCGTCACAGCAGGCAAAATTCTGGAATTTTCGCATCAGAACATCATGATGACGTTTTTCTGGGCAATTCTCGGACTGATGATCTATGAGCATGTGCGGAACCGGCCGCATGGAACGTTCTTCGGTGCGGCAGTGCTTGTACTGTTTGCGGTGTCTTCGCTGTTTCTCGGCATGGATTATCAGGTACTGGCCGTCGGACTGATCTTTCTGTATTACCTGCTGCGAAACAAGGCACCGTTCATCAACAATCTTGCGGCCATGGCATACCATGCGTTTCTGCGGAATGTCGGCATTTACTGGTTCGGTCTTGCAGGATTTGTACCGGTTCTGATGTACAACGGAAAGCGCGGGCGCGGACTGAAATGGTTCTTCTACCTGTTCTATCCGCTTCATCTCTTAGTGATTTATATCATCAGAGGATTATTGTAATCTTTAAATTATAAGGCGAACGAATACAGTAACCGTTCAAGCACAAGAAAAATGAAAAAGGAAAAACAACGCACTTTATCGGAAGAAGAGCAGAGACGTCTGGCACAGTTTGAACAGATATCAAAAGAACTGGCGGGACAGGGATATGTCCGGCATGATCTGACGATCGGAATGGGAAAGGCAGGCTGGATCGCGATATTCATGCTGGTGCCGCTGTTTATTGCCGGTTACGGTTTGTATTATCTGGTTCATCACAGAATTGAGATGACCGGATTCAACGGAGCATCCTTCCTGATCACGTTTCTTCTGCTGACGGCCGTACATGAACTGATCCACGGCATCTCCTGGAGTATCTTTACGCCGAATCATTTCAAAGATATTGCCTTCGGGATCATGATGCCGTATCTCTCGCCGTACTGTACGTGCAGGGTTCCGCTGAAAAAGTCCCAGCATATCTTCGGAACCGCAATGCCTTTCATTCTGCTGGGAATCGTGCCGGCAATGATCGGGATTGCGGCAGGACAGCCGAAGGTTCTTCTGATGGGCATCCTGATGATCGATATTGCAGTCGGCGACATCCTGATCATTCTGAAGATCCTTGCGTACAAAAGCAGCGCAAAGGACATTGTATATATGGATCATCCGACGGATGCCGGCGGGGTGATCTTTGAGCGGCAATAATACGCGCAGGAAAGGAAGCAGTAAAATGCGGATCGAGCATATCGCAATGTATGTCAATGACCTGGAGGCGGCCAGGGAATTCTTTGTGAAGTATCTCAACGGAACGTCAAATGACGGATACCGGAATCCGAACACCGGATTCCGATCCTATTTCATTTCCTTTGAAGACGGCGCCCGGCTTGAACTGATGAACAAACCGGTGATGGAGGATCCGGAGAAAACGCTGAACCGGACGGGATATGCGCACATCGCGTTTTCGGTCGGCAGTAAGGAAGCGGTGGATGAACTGACCGCCTGTCTGAAACAGGATGGATATACGGTTGTCAGCGGACCGCGGACGACCGGCGACGGATATTACGAAAGCTGCATCATAACAATCGAAGGAAATCAGATCGAGATCACGATCTGATTCCATATCGGAAGTCGGATCCTGGCAGTGGCGGTACACCGCAAAGGATATGTTTCAGCTGGAATTCTGCGGTGTGCTTCTGTATGACGAAACAACTGTGGAAAACAAAAGACGCCTGCGATAAAGACCGGGCGTGCGAAGTCACCATATCTGCCGATGTAAATTATCCGACTGGGAACTGACCGGAGGAAAACCTATGAAAGGCATTATTCTTTATACTTCAAAATACGGTGCCGCAAAGCGCTATGCGGACTGGCTGGCTGAGGAGACCGGATTTGCATGTGCGGAGACAAAGACGGTAAACACTGAAGACCTGCAGGCGTATGACATCCTTGTGTTCGGCGGCGGAATCTACGCCTCCCGGATTGCGGGTCTTTCCGTTCTGAAAAAACAGATCGCGAATCTGAACGATAAAAAGATTCTTGTTTACTGCGTCGGGGCTTCGCCTTATGAAGAAGCCGCATTTCAGAAGATCGCGGAGGCGAACCTGACCGGCGAACTGGCAGGTCTGCCGTGCTTTTACTGCAGAGGCAGCCTGGATATGGAACGCTTGAACTTTGTGGATAAGAATCTCTGCAGAATGCTGGCGAAGGCCGCAGCGAAAAAGAAGCCGGAAGAACGCGATGCGGTGGAAACCGCATTGCTGGAGGCAGTCACAGCAGGCTGTGACTGGACCGATAAATCGTATCTCGCTCCGATACTTGAAACGATCCGGGATTGGAAAGACTGACATTATGAACGAAGTGATCGAAAAAAACAGACGGTTTTACGAGAATCAGGTCAAAGGACTGATCCATGAGCAGTTTCCGGAATACGAAGACCGCATCGCGGTCGGCATCGCCGGGGAAGGCTCGGATTGTTTTGGCTATGATGATGAGATCTCAAGAGATCATGATTTCGGGACCGGGGTATGCCTCTGGATAACGGAAGCAGATATGGAGCGGTTCGGAGAACGCCTTTCCGCGGCCTATAACGAACTCACGGACAGTGCGGAGCGAAGCTATTACACCGAACGGCTCCGGGAGCGCAGAGGTGTCATGACGATCCATGACTTTTATTCAGATATCCTGCATCTCGATGTGGATGCCGAACACGGCAGGCTGAGCGAGGATGAGTGGTATCACCTGGACCATACCTGTCTGAAGACAGCCGTCAACGGGGAAGTCTTCCGGGACGATGCGGGAATCTTCACGGCATTCCGTGAATTACTGCTTGGTTATTATCCGGATCATGTATGGCGGACCAGAATTGCCGAACAGCTGCACAAATACGCTTCCGCCCTGCAGGTGAATTACGCACGGTGTATGACCCGTGAAGACACCGTGGCAGCGGAGCTCTGCCGGGCACAGGGCATTGAAGCAGCGATGGAACTGTACTTTTTACTGAAACGGGAATATCCGCCGTATTACAAATGGACATTCCGTGCCCTGAAAGAACTGGATGAAGAAGGAATCTTCACCGCAAAGATAAAAGAGCTGGCAGAAGAGAAACTGAATAAGGACGCATGGAAGGGAACCCGGTACCATCCCAACCGGCAGAACTACAAGGACCGCATCGTATCGCTTTCGGAAGAGATCGCTTCGGAACTGGAGTTCATCATGCAGGATATGGGGCTTATTAAGACAAGAAGCCGGTATCTCGAGGTCCATGTGAATGATGTTCTGCCTCAGAAGTAATAAGAGGACAACCGCAATGACTGACAAAAACTACAAGGTGATCGACAAAGAGAC
>JAEEPV010000086.1 GCA_016284975.1 Solobacterium sp. | reverse complement strand
GAACGTCCCTGGTATATTCAGACATTCGATTCCAAAGAAGAGATCACATTTGTTGAACCCTATCTGGACATGCAGACAAACACGGTCATGATGACGGTCTCTGAGCTTCTAAGAGATGGTAAGAGCGTCCTTGCCATGGACGTCAGCCTGGATCCCATTCAGAGTATCGTTGAACAGGTTTCTTCCGAGACAGAGGGCAGTCAGGCATTTGTAATCGATACCAGCGGAATCGTCGTTGCGCATTCGGACAAGACAATGCTTGGCAAAAACCTTCTGGAAATGACAGACGATCCCGGCAGCAGTATTGCAAAAAGAATTCTCATCGACAATCAGATGGACTTTGATATTGATACGTCAGAAGGAAACTATTCTGTTTATGCAGATAAACTGCTGGGCGGATGGTACAGTGTCAGTCTGATCAACTCGGATAACTGGTATCGGCCGCTGCGGCGTACGATGAATGCATTTGTAATCATCATGATTCTGATCATGACATTCCTTGTTGCAGTATTTCTGCATTTGAATGAACAAAATCAGGCGCTTCAGAAACTCCATACCCGAATCGATCAGGAAGAAAAACGCGGTGAAGAACTTCAGATTCTTTCTGAAACCGACCGTATGACCGGTCTTTTCGACCGGGTAACCGGAAAGCGTAAAGTGGATGATCTTCTCGTTTCAAAAAATAACGGAATGTTTATGGAGCTGGATATCGATCAGTTTAAACACATTAATGACACATACGGTCATCAGACCGGCGACCGCGTGATCCTTGCCGTGGCAGATGCACTGCGCAGCACCTTCCGTTCCAATGACATTATTATGAGACTTGGCGGGGATGAATTTGGTGTTTTCGCAGTCGGAATTATTGATCAGGAAATGGCGACGGCAATTATCAGCCGGCTGTTTGCACAGCTTGATAAGCTTGAACTGCCGGAGCTTGATGGCGGAAAGTTCTATGTCAGCATTGGTGCCACACTCACCGGTGGAACGAACACAAAGACGTTCGACAGCCTGTATGCGCTTGCCGACAGCGCGCTGTATGACAGTAAAAAAACGCCCGGCAACAGTCTGACGTTCAACAGCTGAAAAGCAGCGCTGCCGCATGCCACAGAAAGAAAACAGAACGATAGTACTTTGAAACGAAGCCATCGTTCAGCATAGAATAATTATATGAAAGAGAATCGTTTTGTTATTCCGATCGCAACCGCGGTGATCGTACTGGTTTGTCTGTTCCTGTTCAGACCCTTTTCAGCGGGTCCTTCTCCGGCCCCTGCACCGGATACACCCGTCCCGTCTTTATCCCCCGCGGTGGAAACACCTTCTGTGTCCGCTGACCCTTCACCTGCACCGGAACCAACAGAAGAACCCGCTGCACCGGTGTATACAACGGAAGATCTTAAATCGCTTAAGCATACCGAGCACTTCCTTGATAGCACTCTGACGCATCTGTTTCTCGGTACCGTACAAAAGAAAAAAGCCACCGGATACCATTACGATGGCATTGTTGATTCTCCGGGTTCGATCGTTCCCGGAACAAAATCGAAGCCGGATTCCCACGGGGTCTACCTCGGACAGGTCATTGTTAACGGAGTCAGGAAAAAAGCGAATAACGGATATTCTTCCTTTTTCCCCGAATCCTATTCCCCGCAGGATGTAATCGATGCGATTAACGATGTTTATGATAACTGTGAACTGATTGGCGATGATCTTTATACAGGGCTTACCGAAGACGGAATGGAAATTGCACTGGTAATCCGGAGTAAAGATGGTAAGATCATTACTGCTTATCCGTTGATGGAGGAAGAATGGTAGAACATACGATAAAAGTGATTACGCTCCGCCGCGGCAGATATGAAAAAAAACGACGGATAATTCGTTTTGAAGATCCATCCTATAAGCCGCTCGGACTCTTTCTTAATTCGGAAGCAAATATGTTCCGTTCACAGATCGCAGCAGCTTTCAAAATGGCAGAGGAAGAAGGAGAAGGATACTTCGCAGGCAACCTGATGACGCTTTCCATTCAGGATGGAACCGCTGTGATCAGCAGTCAGCTTGACGCGGTCTCGGATTCGGTCAGCGTACCTGTCGAAGATTTGAAAGCACTTCTGAATGAATGGTATTCCAGCTGATTATCCATGTATGAAAAAAGGCCTGTCCGTTATAGGTTCTCGACAACCAATACCGGACAGGTTTTTTCTGTGCTCATTTCATTGTTTCAATGAACCAGCGGTCTTTCTCCAAAAACAGATTTCTTTTGTTTTTTTTAATCAGCACCTGATAGCGTTTGCCAACACCTCCCGCAGTGCTTGCCATCGAACGCGGACCGGAAAGAATCTGCTCGATCTCATATTTTTCAGTTCCGTTTTCCGTCTCCCAATACAGCATATTTGGAACAATCGTTCCGTCTTTTTTCCATCTGACATCAACATCTACATAACGCTTGCCCAAAGCCTCTCTCATGGCTTCTTTCCGTAATCATCCATTTCAATCCGGTATAAATCGGAAAATGCGATTCGTTTACCGCCGATTCGGATAGCCTTCTGCTCCGGATCCACTTTTTCCACGATGCCTTCCACCGTGAAATATCTTCCCTTTTTCTGATAGAATTCACTTTTTTCATCTTCACACAGAACGTAATACTCAATCGATGCTTTCACCGGATTCTGCTTTGCATCATGACCATTGAACGTCCGTTCATAGAGCTGGTTCAG
>JAEEPV010000085.1 GCA_016284975.1 Solobacterium sp. | reverse complement strand
GCAAAGGAAGAGCCGGATGCGGTCGTACGCAGTGTGGAAACCGGCAGAAAAGCCGTTGAAGAAGATGTCGATAACCATGATCGGATTATGCTGATACGTCTGATCATCGGTGCGCTCCTGTTTCTTGCAGGACTGTTTACGTCCGGCAACGTACAGACTGTTATTGAGATTGCCGCATATCTTGTACTTGGCTATGACGTACTGATTAAAGCAGTAAAGGGAATCGGGCGAGGCCAGGTATTTGATGAACACTTTCTGATGAGTGTTGCGACACTTGCGGCCATGTATCTGAAAGATTTCCGGGAAGCTGCCGGCGTTATGCTGTTTTATCAGATCGGTGAATACTTTCAGGAAAGAGCGGTCGCTTCTTCCCGCAAGTCCATCGGGGAACTGATGGATATCCGTCCGGATTATGCGATGGTAAGAACGGGGGATAACTGGAAGAAGACCGATCCGGAACTGGTTCAGGTCGGTGATGTGATACGTGTCATTCCGGGAGAGCGGATCCCGCTGGATGGTGTGATCCTTTCCGGTGCTTCCTCTCTGGATACTTCTTCCCTGACCGGAGAATCCAGGCCGCGCGATGTTGAAGCAGGAGATGAAGTCATCAGTGGTTCGGTGAACAATACCGGTGTTCTGGAAATACAGGTCACAAAAGAGTATGGAGACAGTACGGTATTGCGGATTCTGGATCTGGTAGAAAATCAGGACAGCCGGAAGGCAGAAGCAGAAAACTTCATCACGAAATTTTCGAGATACTATACACCGGCGGTTGTATTCTCTGCGATCGCAGTAGCGGTGATTGTTTCGCTCGTTACCAAAGATATCAATACGGGTATTTACCGGGCATGTACATTCCTTGTCATTTCCTGTCCATGTGCGCTAGTGATTTCCGTTCCGCTTTCTTTCTTTGCCGGAATCGGCGGGCTTTCGCGTCATGGCATTCTGGTGAAAGGTGCTAACCTGATCGAGCCGCTTTCAAAAACGAAAACGGTAGTCATGGATAAGACCGGAACACTGACTCAGGGAGTATTCAAAGTGTCAGATGTCATTCCTGCAGATAACCGGGAAGAGACACTGAAAGATGCGGCGTATGCCGAAGCCAGTTCAACGCATCCGATCGCAGTCGGAATCCGGAATGCCTATGGACACGAAATTGATCCGGATGAACTGCGTGAAGTGAAAGAGATCGCAGGCCGCGGTACCTGTGTCACACGCGGAAGCGATGTCATTCTGGCCGGCAACTATAAGCTGATGAAGGAAAACGGTATTGCATGTGAAGAAGCAGATCAGGAAGGCACATTGGTATATGTCGCAAAGAACGGCAGTTTTGAAGGCTGCATACTTCTGGAAGATCAGCTGAAAGAAGATGCCTATGCGACAGCAGAAGCGCTGCAAAAGATGAACATTAAGAGCGCCATTGTATCCGGAGATACCAGGCAGATCGCAGAAAAGGCGGCTGCAGAACTGGAGGTAGATGAAGTACATGGTGAGTGCATGCCGGAAGATAAAGTGAATCTCATCAATGAATACAAGAAAGACGGCGTCACAGTATTTGTTGGCGATGGTGTCAACGATGCGCCGGTGCTGGCGGCAGCTGATATCGGAATGGCGATGGGTGCACTCGGAAGTGATGCGGCGATCGAAGCTGCGGATGTTGTCATCATGGATGACAAGCCGTGCGGAATAACACTGGCGATTACGGCGGCCAGACGTATCCTGAGAGTTGTAAACATGAATATCTGGGGTGCGATCGGTATTAAGATTCTGACACTCATCTTTGGCGCACTGGGCATCGCAAATATGTGGTGGGCGATCTTCGCCGATACCGGTGTAGCAATGCTGTGTGTATTGAATTCAATGCGGCTTTTGAAAATCAAAGAATAATAATGAGAGAAGTTCTGAAAAGGACTTCTTTTTTCGATGAACAATCAATCGCTGAATGATAGAATACCCGTATGGTAAAAAAAGCAGTCATGTGCCTCATTTTGCTTCTTTTCTGTCTGTATCCGGTATATGCGGAAGAAACGCCAAATCCGGAAACCGATGAGACCGGTGAAACGGAAGGAACCGAAGAAATCGAAGAGACGGAAGAAGAACCGGCACAGGAAGTAATTGATATAGCATCAGGCAAAGCGGTACTGATCGATGCGGACAGCGGAAAAGTACTGTATGAGAAAAACAGTAATGAACGAGGAG
The DNA here is from genome assembly GCA_016284975.1 of Solobacterium sp. Lineage (GTDB taxonomy): Bacteria > Bacillota_I > Bacilli_A > Erysipelotrichales > Erysipelotrichaceae > Bulleidia. The sequence continues at coordinate 601 of JAEEPV010000085.1, read as the reverse complement.
ATCCCGCTTCTTTGAATAAGATCATGACGGTCTATCTGGCGGCGCAGTCACTTTCTATGACCCAGCCGCTGACCATGTCGGATACAGCTTTTCAAAGCTATGATCACAGTCAGGGTGTTCTGTGGATTCAGCAGGGAGAAACCCTTCCCGCAAAAGACTGTGAATACGCAGCGTTTCTTGCCAGTGCAAATGATACGGCGGCGATGCTGGCGGAAGCAGCGGCCGGTTCTCTGAATGCGTTTGTTGAAAAAATGAATGCGGAAGCTTCTGAACTGGAACTTCAGAATACACATTTTGATAATGTGTTCGGCGTTGCTTCTTCTGATAATTATTCCAGTGCGTATGATATGGCGATGCTTACCAGGAAGGCATTGAAAAATGATGCGTTCCGGGAGATTTTCGGCTCTTCTTCTTATATGCTTGCAGGCACAAATAAACAGAATGCCTCTCGCATGATCGCAGCAGACTGCGAACTGATCCGTTCCGGCAGCTATTTCTATGAGGATGCTGTGGGAGGAAAGATCGGTTCAACACCGACCGGAGGGTTTGCGCTGGCGGCTGCCGCCAAGCGCGGTGCGACGAATCTTATTGCAGTTGTGTT
>JAEEPV010000084.1 GCA_016284975.1 Solobacterium sp. | reverse complement strand
GCAGTTTCTGCCATTATCTATTGGCCTTGAATACCCTGACGCTTCTCGGATAATTTCCATACAGTTATTCCTCGATCCGGGAAGTCAGAAGCCCCGGCAGATTTGAATCGGTACGATTCACTGCCGGGGCATTTTGTTTACTTTATGGTGAGACCGCTGCCTCTTGGGTAAGCAATCGCTTCGGTGAATCCGGTTCCCTCCACCTTTGGTACATTGACTGGCAGAACCGCGGATGGTTTGGCATAGCCAAAGATAATATCGATCGCAGCCGGGAGATTCGGAGAACAGGAATCAGTAGGATTCCCTTCATCATCCATTGGCAGACCTCTTGGGTTATAAACCGCAAGCAGGGCATCCGCATTGTCATAGCAGGACAGATCATATGGCAGACCGGAAGAAATCACGATACATGGAATGCCGGAAGTGTGACAGCTATCGATCACCTGCTGAACAGAGGGAATCATGATCGATTCAGAAGGATCAAACTGACTCATATTGTCGAGCCAGCTGCTGATCACGACGAGAGACGCACCCGGAACTGCATTCAGTACATCGTTCAGGTTCTGGCCATAGCGGTAATTGATATAGACCGGAGAAGCGACGAGATCAATCTCTCCCAGCAGCTGTTCCATTCCCTTCTGCATTGCATTCATCTGCGAGCCCTGCGGAGCCGCAAAGACAATCGTTCCCGCACCGGTAAACGGCAGCAGATCATTTTCATTGCGTAAAACCGTGATGCACTGATCCGCAATGGCACGTTCGCTTTCATGGTTTTCGATCCGACCGACCATTTCTACCGCATTTGTTTTGCGTGCTTCGATGTCTTCTGATGGGGTTACTTCAAGTATCCCATTGTGGGATTTCATTCGAAGCACCCGGGTGACTGCTTCATCAAGACGCTCCTGCGGGATATCGGAGCCGATTTTTTCTTCCAGTGCACTGAGATACTGATCAACCTGCGCAAACCCGCCGGCATCTTCGATCCGTACCGGCATCAATAACATATCCACACCGGCATTCAGTGCCAGCACAGCCGCATCGATCGGATCAAAGTGTTCGCTGACCGCATCCATCAACAGACTGTCCGTGATCACAACACCGTTATATCCAAGTTCCTGCCGCAGGATGCCCTGAATCAGTTCATCACTGAGTGTAGAAGGCAGTGTGATTTTTGAGCTGTCCAGCTTTGAAATATAGGTATCCTTCTCAATCTGCGGGAAACAGATATGTGCACTCATGATCATATCTACAGACTGTTCCACTGCCTTATGGAACGGAACCAGTTCCATGGTTTCCAGTTCTTCCTTAGTGGAATTTACAACCGGAAGCCCGGTGTGGCTGTCGGTCGTGGTATTGCCGTGACCCGGGAAGTGCTTGGCGCAGGCAACGATCCCCGCTTCATCAAGACCCTGAATATACGCAGCGACCATCGTTGAAGTCAGAGCCGGATCATCCGAAAACGACCGCAGGCCTATGACCGGATTGGCCGGTTCGTTATTGATATCCGCATCCGGCGCAAAGTCCGTATTGACGCCGATGGCAGAAAGCTCATTTCCAAGAATCGAAGCAGAAGCCTTTGCCAGAGCAGCATTGCCGGAAGCACCCAGAGCCATATTTCCGGGAGTGATGGTACCGTGACTGATTCTTGTGAGATTTCCGCCTTCCTGATCCATTGCGATCAGCATCGGAATCCGGTTATCCGTTAATGTATGGCGCTGCAGATCATCCGTTAAGACTGCCGCATCGGAGATTGAACCGACATTGGAGGAAAAGAGAATAAATCCCCCGAAGGCATGGCTGTCGAAAAACGACGCCGCTTCTTCATTCATGGATGTAAACGGTTCTCCGTTATATGTCTGTATGGAAAGCACGAGAAGCTGTTCAAGCTTTGCGTGGTTATCCATTCCTTCCAGTAGCCCCTGGGCCCGTGATAGATCCGGATCGTTTGCAGTCTCCTGCTGGACATCCTCTGCAGGTGTTTCCTCCGCTTCCTTTGGTCTGGCACAGCCGGCAGCCAGCAGTGCCGTCAGAAATACAATCAACAGTTTCCGCATTACAATTCCTCCTCGCGCAATACACCGAATCTTATCAGTGCATGCAATACACCATCCGCATCAATATCATCGGTGACATAATCCGCCATCTGTTTCAGGGATTCTTCTCCGTTGCCCATGACAACCGCCGTTCCGACCGCTTCGATCATGCCCGCATCATTCATCGCATCCCCAAATCCCATCAGTTCTTCTTTTGTTAATCCATAGGCATCCATGATGGCCCGGACACCCACGCCTTTGCCGGCTGAAACACTGACGATATCGATCGCGTCATGCTTGTTCCACCGGGTGACCTGCACATCTTTTAAGAATGAGATCATCTCTTCCGCTTCCCGGATTCCAAACGGAACCATCAGATACACCGGCTCGCGCAGAATCCGGCTTACGTCTCCAATCGGCGGTACCGGCGTATGGATGCCTGCCTGCGATCGGATGACCGTCTCATTGACACAGCTGATAAACGTATCTTCATCCAGGAAGAACTGAACCGGCAGTTCATGGGAAGAAAGATAATCATATACGATCTGTGCGGTTTCCTTCCCGATCGGACAGGCAGAAAGGATGCCGCTTTGATCATAGGTACAGGCTCCGTTTACCGTGATGTATGCATCAAAGTCCAGTCCGTCCAGCTGATGAAGATGACGCAGTTCCGAGCGGTGTCTGCCCGTACACAGAATGTTTCGGATGCCCTTTCGTTTTAAGAGTTCCAGCGCCTTTCGGGCGGAATCGGGAACCCGGTTGGTCTTATGTGACAGAAGCGTTCCGTCACAGTCAAATAAAACTGCCCTGATCATGATCCTTTCCCTTCAAAAAATAAGACCATGGTTTCCATGGTCTTCAGTAAACCCGTTCGATATCTTCTGTTCCGCACATCTCAAAAAACTCCCGGTAATCGGAATCCTCTGCCAGTTTCATCACTTCGATAAAGCGACCTTCCTTTTTATCAAAATAACCTCCGGTCGTCTCTCCGGTGCAGATACTGACACGAATCTGCGGTATGCGGTCGGTAAGATCCAGTGTTTTCTTTTTCCTGAAATGAAACAGGTTATTCCCCTTCCTCAAGTTCTGCGTCAATCAGCTTCTTGAGTTCTACAAGCTCATCACGGGAAAGTGAAATTCCCTTGCCCATTCGCTCGTGTTCCGAACCTGTCCAGGTACGGATGTCATACTTGGGCTCTGCATCATTCCAGGAGATCATGTTCAGCTCCTTGTGCCAGCCCTTGGCATCTCCATTTAAAGAACCAATGTACTTCGTAATCTCAAACTTAAAATCCGGCATATCTTATCCCTCTTTTTTAAAAATAAATTTATAAAATATTATAAACATACTTTTATACAGTTTTCATCAATAAAATCATGAAAATGTAAAGATTTGCGTTGTTTCCGAAAAAGCCCGGGTCAGTCTGTGACCCGGACCTGATTCTTCATGGAAAATTCTTCATCTGACTGGGTCAGATAGATGATTCCCTGAATCAGACCGATCAGCCAGGGAATGCCTGTCCAGTTAAACAGCAGCATCATAATACCCTGACCGACCTTGCCAAGATAAAACTTATGGATGCCAAAGCCCCCCAGAACAATGGCAAGTACGCCTGCCGCAATACGGCTGCGTTTGGGCCAGTTGTAGTTGACATAGCTTTCATAGTCGATCCTGCGATTTCTCGGGGCCTGATAGGTACTGTGATATTCGACCTTATCGTGTCCCTTATAGTCATACGTATGACGCAGGTATTCCTGATAAGGGTCGACCTGTGGTTGTTCGTATACCTCTTCCTCTTCCAGGTAATCGTCATCATCGACCATATCATGCATATTCTGCTGTGCCTGATACTGCATGTTTCCCTGTGTCACAGTGGAGGTGTTCGAGGTGAAATCAATATCTTCAAGATCATCCACCAGCTGCTTGCCGCAGTTCGGGCAGAAGCGGGCGCTGTTTTTTACCGGCTCCCCGCATCCGGGGCAATAATATGCCATAACCGTTCCCTCCTGTTCTTTCTGCTGTTCAGTCTTTCAGCTTTTCTCCGCAGACACTGCAGAAGCGTTCATTTCCTTCCAACGGACTTCCGCAGTTCGGGCAGGTGAGCGCCTTTACGGGTTCCGGTTCTTCCTCGGCATCCTCGCCCTGCGCAAACGATTCTCCGCAGTTTGAGCAGAAGTTCGCATCCATCTTGTTGGCAGCCCCGCAGTTCGGGCAGATCCTTGATTCACTCTGCTTTGTGACGACCGGTTCTTCGCCAAGATAATCTTCAATGAATGCAAATACGTCATTGGGCAGTGCCAGCTGACGGATCGCACCGATTCCGGATGTGATCAGCAGCGGCTGGAAGAAAATCGAGCCGACGGCAGCGATGCCGAGCTTTTCAGCCCATTTGCCGGTTGTGATCTCAACAATGAGATCTCCTTCCATAACGATGAGACGAATATCGACCGATGCGTCAAGACCGATATACTTGGTCCATTCGGCATTGGCATCTCCCTTACACTGTACAAGATAGCCGTTCTTTGCGCGCATGGTCTGTGTGACCATATTCTTCTTGGCATCCAGAAATTCGGAAAGCGCATAAGCTACATTCTGTACCGAAGCATTGTGCAGCGGATACGTACGTGTCAGTTCTGTTCCAAAATCCAAATCCATGGTTGATTACCTCCATTGCAGGGGTTTCCTGCAAGATTAATTCTACTATTTTTTCGGAAATTTAAAAGGAATGAATCCGTGGATTCATCCCTTATTTAGAATACCGATTACTTCATCATTGCCGCAACTTCTGCCGCAAAATCATCAACTTTCTTTTCAATGCCTTCACCGACCTTGAACTTAACGAACTTCACGACTTCAGCGTTCTTTTCCTTGAGGTACTGTCCGACCTTCTTGTCCTGATCCAGGAAGAATACCTGATCAACCAGGCACAGTTCTTCGAGGTTCTTGGAGAGACGGCCTTCGACGATCTTCTCCTTGACGTTGTCCGGCTTGTTTGCCATTGCCGGATCATTGTTCATCTGCTCGAGGAGAATTTCCTTCTCGTGGGCAATGACATCTGCCGGCATCTCATCACGGGAGACGTATGTCGGATTCATGGACGCAACCTGCATGGCCATTTCCTTGGCAACCTGATCGTCACCACCCTGCAGAACGACGAGGGCAGAGATCTGTCCGCCATTGTGCATGTAGAGACCGAAGTGCTGATCCGCCAGCTTGTTTACGATCTCGAAACGGCGCAGCTTGATCTTCTCACCAATGATCGCAGTCGCATTGATGAATGCATCATTCAGTGTGCCGTCTTCGATCTTTGTCTCAAGTGCTGCGGCAAGATCACCCGGCTTGTACTGCTTCAGGGTTTCGATTGTCTTGTCAAGCAGAGCGAGGAACTTATCGTTCTTTGCGACAAAGTCAGTCTCTGCGTTGATCTCAACGATGACCGCCTCATCACCATCTGCGACTACTCTGGAAAGACCTTCCGCCGCGGTACGTCCTTCCTTCTTTTCTGCCTTGGAGATGCCCTTCTTACGGAGCCAGTCCTTCGCAGCTTCCATATCGCCGTCGGTTTCAGTAAGTGCCTTCTTGCAGTCCATCATTCCGGCGCCGGTTTCTTCACGGAGTGCCTTAACCTGTGCTGCTGTAATTGCCATGATTATTCTGCCTCCTTTGTCTCAACAGGTGCTTCTGTCTTTACTTCTTCTGCCTTCGGTGCGGCTTCAGCCTTCGGGGCTCCAGCGTTTCCGCGGGCAGGATTGTTGCGGTTGTTGTCGCGGCGGAACACACGGCGCTCACCGGACTG
>JAEEPV010000083.1 GCA_016284975.1 Solobacterium sp. | reverse complement strand
TCCCCTGCGCCGGTGCAGAACATACAGGATAAGTGCCGCAAGTGAGAAACGAATAAAACAAACCACCAGCGGTGTAAAGGCTTCATAGGCAAACTTGGTTGCGACAAAGCTTGCCGACCAGATCACAATTGCGATCAGTACTTCCAGCAGTGAAAACAGATATTCCCGGTCCATCGTTCCAAATCATACCACGGCAGCCATATCTTTATTTATTTTTATATTTTCGGGAGTGCATTGCATTTTTCCGAAAATCCCAGATAATTGAGAAGAATACAGGTGTGATATGGAAACGAACAGAAAACCAGAAAAAGAAAAGAAGCGCATCATCGTCAATACCCAGATGGTGCTTGATCTCACCGGATGGGATATTCACAAACTGATGCAGGTCCTACAGGTACCGGAAGATCATCGTCAGCCCATCATCGATGCGATCACAAAGGAATAAACCATGGTCTTTGTGGCAGAGGGCGTACGGATCATCGGAGATGTCACCTTTCAGGATGACTGCAGTGTCTTTTACAATGCGGTGATCCGCGGCGACGATCAGCCGATCCGGATCGGGAACCGGGTGAACATTCAGGACAACTGCACGCTTCATGCCGGGCATCAGGATCCGATCACGATCGAAGATGATGTCACGATCGGGCATGGTGCGATCCTGCACGGATGCACCATCCGGAACGAATGCATCATCGGAATGGGTGCCATCCTGCTGGATGGCTGTGTCATTCCTTCCCACTGCATTGTCGCAGCCGGCGCACTGGTTTCTCAGGGCAAGACCTTTCCGGAAGGATCTTTGATTATGGGTTCTCCCGCAAGAGATGTAAGACCTCTGAGCGAAGAAGAAATCCAGTCGATTCTCTTAAGCGCTCAGCACTATGTACAATGTGCAGAACAACAGCTGGAACTTCGCTGAAGTTCCTTTTTTTATGCGTAACGCTTCTAAAAAAAGAACGGAATTTCCGTTCAGTTTGTTTCCATTGCTTTATGAATGGCACGGATGCGGCTGGTCATGCCCGGATGATCATATTCCAGCATTTCAATGATCTCCGGCGGATTGACATCCACCAGCTCATCGCTGGAGAGCGTCTTAAACGTCTGGATCAGTTCTGCCCCATAGCCTTCTTTCACCGCGTTGCGGTCCGCTTCATATTCTTCCATCCGTGTTACTGCCGTGCGGAAGACGGAAAGCAGATACAGAAACGGCGATCCGATCCAGGAAATCACTGCGGTTGTAAGAACCGCATTGATTCCGGTAAGGCCAAATGCCTGTTCCAATGACTGTTCCAGACTGGCAAAATATGCCCCGTTGGAAATGACAGCTGTCAGAAGACAGAACAGCAGCCCGTAAATGCCCCAGTTGATATAGTTCCAGATCGTCGGCTTATGCTTGAGATGACCTGCCTCATGCGAGAGCACCGCCAGCAGTTCCCGGCGGGAGTTCTCATTCAGAAAGTTATCTGCGATGCCGATCGTGCGGATAAACGGCAGTTTCAGTACAAAGGCATTCTTGGACGTGCTCTTTTCCGACTCGTTATACACTTCGATTGCCCGGACCTTCTTTCGGCTGCCTTTGATCAGCTTCCGGATCTCCTGCTTCAGTTCCCCCTCTTCCAACGGTACGAACTTATAGCGTATCCGCATGACTTTCCAGGAGATAAACATCGCAATGACAAGAAACAGTGCGATCACTGCCACGATCGCTGCACTGATGCCGATCGACTGAACCAGAGAAATGGAGAAGTTATTGGTCCAGGCAGGAAGATGGATCAGTATATACTGCAGTAAACAATAAAGGGCTGTATTCAGTACAAAACCGGTAACGAGTTCTACCAGTTCATCCTTGAAGAATACCTGTTTCGTCTTATGGTTGAGGCCATAGCGGTTTTCAATCGTAAATGTACGGTAATAGGCAAACGGCAGGCCGATCAGAAAGTCTATTGCTGTGATAACAGCAGCGGTCAGAATCACCGTTCCGTATGGATTTGCATGAGCAAGACGTTCGATCCAGGCATAAAACGGCGTCAGCAGCACAAACGCATCCAGCCCGAACCCGATGATCATCTGAAGCAGGTTTGGAACTCTCTGATCCTGTTTATAGGCGAGAAACTGTTCCCAGCGCTCCGGTGTATATACGTCCCGCACTTCTTCCGGCAGCGGTTCCTGCCGCTTTCGGTCATAGAGTGCCATCTGAAACAGTGTATAAAGTCTTGGCAGCGCAGAAAATGCCAGCAGTATCAGTCTCAGGATCATGAATCGTATCCTCCTTCTTAACAACCATCCTATGGTATCACAGAAAAACAGACTTCACTCGGAAGTCTGCTCATCAAAATATACATTCAGATACAGCTTGTAGGCGATGGCGGAGATCACTTTCTTCATCATCTCTTCCGCCTCACTTCTGCCTTCTGACGTATGGGCATTCTTATTGATCGTCTCAAGACGCTCCTTCAGTTCCTTTCGAAAGGCAGTATAGCCCTTTTCCATCGAACAGGTATTTTCCTGCATGATGAGACACTTTCGGATCTGATCCATCGACAGTACCGTTTTCGATACCGCCACGAAGAACAGTGCTGCGATCCTTTCCCGGCTGTAGATCTTCTTCCCTTCCCGGGATATGATCTTCAGCTTTACATAATTGGAGATCATGGAAGGTGTCACCCCCATGTCATAGTCTTCCAGATATTCATTAATATATTTCGTTACCTGGTCAAGATACAGGCCTACGCCGGGGATCTCATTCCAGACCGGCAAATCAAATTCCTTGAGTTTTTCCATTGTCGGATCATTTTTCATACCAACATCATAATTCGATAAAAAATAACGTCAACTAATT
>JAEEPV010000082.1 GCA_016284975.1 Solobacterium sp. | reverse complement strand
GTGAAAGATTGTCTGAAGAAAGGGAAAGAACTCGGATTCAGAGTACTTCAATTCAATGCCGTTGTAGAGAGTAATATTCATGCAAGACATCTCTACGAAAGACTTGGCTTCATACAACTTGGTACAATACCGGGCGGCTTTCGAATGAAGGATGGACATTATGAAAATATCTGTCCTTACTATCACGAACTATAAGAAGAGATCGGTAACCGAATCCATAGAAGACTCCGGCTTACAACAGAAATCAGGGTCTTTTTCGTTTTCCGGATTACCCTTGAAAACAATTTTAAATTGCATTAGCTTGTTCTCAGGACGTCCGAATCTATTTTGAGAGGAGGTTTTTTCAGTGAATAAAGATCAGCTGCATGAATACATTTTTAACAGTACCGGAAACGAAAGCAACATCTGTCAGATATACGCAATCAAAGACGGCGAACCAGTCTATGATGACTGCTGGCATGGGTTTAAGACCGAAGATGCAATGAATGTCAATTCCGTGACCAAGGGTGTGATGGCATTGCTCGCAGGAATTGCGTTGGACAAAGGATGTATTAAGAGTGTTGATCAGAAAGTAATGGACTTCTTTCCGGATTATTCTGTAAAGCGCGGGGAGAAAACAATCTATGAGGTAACGATCAGACATCTGCTTACAATGACGGCCCCGTACAAAGGGAAATCAGAGCCTTGGAAAAAGGTTTGTACCTCTGAAGACTGGACGCTTACGACGCTTGATTATCTTGGAGGCCGTAAAGGGATCACAGGAGAGTTCCGATATGCGACCCTTGGTATTCAGATTCTGGCAGGAATCATTGAGAGAGCATCCGGAGAGAAATGTATTGATTTTGCAAACAGGAATCTGTTTGAACCACTGGAACTTCCCAAACGTATAATGCATGGAGATAGTTCCAAAGAAGATCAGTTTGATTTCTTCATGAATAAGAATCCGAGAAAGTATGAGTGGTACTGTGATCCTAAAGGTACTGTGACTGCCGGTTGGGGATTATGTATGTCGGCAAGAGATATGGCTGTAATCGGTGAACTTGTGCTGGAAGGCGGACAGTATAAAGGAAAACGGATCATCTCCGAAGAATATATCAAAAACATGACGAAACCATATCTTAAGCTTGGTGAAAGATTCGGATACATGAACTATGGATATCTTTGGTATAAACCTTTTGACGACAAAAAGGTTTATGCGGCGATCGGAGACAGCGGCAATATCATTTATGTTAATAAAGAACTGAACGTATCCGTAGGAATGACAGGCACATTCAAGCCAAGAATATTTGACAGAGTTGATTTCATAGAACAATACGTATTGGGTGTGATAGAAAAGTGATTTCCATTATCCTGGAAGTTCGCTGCATAGTTCTTAGGGCTTCGTAATCAGACATCATCAGAGCGAAAGAACAAAAAGGGGAACACTTTGGAGAAATCCGAGGTGTTTTTTTCGTCAGTAAGAGTTATCATAACAAATGGGTTAGTTATAATTAACTTCATCGTGATCGACTGGAGGATAGGGGTATGAACTATATTGGTATGCCAGCGGGAATGTGGGTTCTGTTTCGGAAATCGTTCCGGGACAATCTGGTATCTGTCCTGCATTTCACGGATCAGGAGGCAGATCAGATCGCTGTGTCAGCCAAACAGAAATATAAAGAGATCATAAACAGGCTGCCGGAATTTGAGAAAGATGACTGGTTCAGGATGAATATTGTGAACTGTGCAGTGTTTTCTTCGTTTCTGCTGAGTATGAAAACAAAACCCGATATTGAGCAGCTGAAAGAGTATTACGAAAAAGCGATGATGATCAAACCGATGAAGTGGTTCTGCCGTCTGGGAGGGAAACAGAAATACAGTGATAAAGATGTCCGGAAAATGAAGGCGGCGGCAGAACGAAACGCCGCTGATCGGAATCCTTATTCCTGGAATATGGAGTTTCTGCCTTATGCGGATGGAAGCGGTTATGAAGCCCGCTTTTCAAAGTGTGGTATCTGCACGCTGATGAAGGAACTGGGACTGTATGAACAGGTTCCGGCGATGTGTCATCTGGACTATGCCATGAGCGAAGCAAGCGGCGTCACTGATTTCGTACGAAAGTATACTCTGGCATCCGGTGGTCCTTATTGTGACTGCGGATATAAGAAGAAAAGAGGATAAATGATGATTCAAACGATCATGAAAATTGACGGGATGATGTGCGGAATGTGCGAGGCACATATCTGCGATACAATCCGAAAGGCTATACCGAACGCAAAGAAAGTTACCGCTTCAAAAAATAAAAAGGAAGCTTCCTTTCTGACGGAAGAGGCAGTCGATATTGATCGGCTGAAGGCAGCGATCAATGCCACAGGTTATACCTGTCTGAGTGCTGCGTCAGCCCCTTATGAGAAGAAAGGATTATTCGGCTGGAGGTAAGGAATCTGTGATGAAATACCACATTGCGAAAAATACCGTTCAGGAGACTTTAATCATTCCGTTGTTTGGACGGCTGGTGTGTTCCGAGCATTTTCCCGAGTTGTTCTCTGATCCGGAAGCTAAACGCATATGCGACTGTCTCGATTATGATTTTGCGGAAAAACGCCGAAAGATGGAATCTCCGGCAGGGCTTTTTGGTGCACTGGAAGTTGCCCAGAGACAGTACGATCTGTGCTGCGAAGTGGAAGAATATCTGAAGGATCATCCCAGAGCTGCTGTTGTTAATCTTGGCTGCGGCCTGGATGATACGTTTCGTAAATGTGATAACGGACTCTGTCGTGGTTATAACATCGATCTGCCGGATGTAATCCGGGTGCGGAACGAACTGCTGCCTGCAGGAGAACGTGAACAGAATCTGGAATACGATCTGAATGATCTGACCTGGATGGAAGAGATTGATGCGAAAAACGGCGCCGTTTTCTTTGCGGCAGGTGTGTTCTATTACTTTAAGACGGATGATGTGAAGAAGCTTTTCTCCGCTATGGCTGAACATTTTCCTGAAGGGGTCGTTGTATTTGACTCCTGCAATGAGCGGGGAGCGAAGCTGATGCGGAAGACCTGGCTGAAAGAAGCCGGCATCACGGATGTAGGGGCCTACTTCTCACTGGAAAATGAAAAGGAGATACTTGGCTGGAGCGATCGTTTTTCCACCGTCACTGCTAGAAGTTATATGCGAGGCTATCGGGATATTTACCATAATGTCGGAATGTTCCACAAATTGATGATCCTTTTCTGCGACAGTGTGGTGAAGATGAAGATCATAAAAATAACGTTCAAAGAATGATGTAAAAAAACCGCTCAATTCTTCCGTACAGAAAGACATTGAAATCAATGAATTGCATCTATAGCAGAGCCTTCATCAGGGCTCTGTTTCATAATGGTTCCGTTACATTGTTAATTGGTTCCACGACATGCAAACACTTCGCTACAATTAGAGTAATGAATCCGGAAAGAAACAAACCCTCAGAAGGACTGTTCGCATTTGTCGTAATCGCGGCGATTGTTTTATTTTCACTGCTGGGAATTCATAAGAGTGCCAGTATCGCCGGTCTTTCCAGACAGATGGTCCTTCCGCAAACCTACACGGAAGCAACCTCATCCCTGAAGGAAGGGGAATGGCATTCCGTTTCTCCCAAAGGAGCAGTGGATTCCACGGGGGATCAATGGCATGGTCTGGTTCGAAAAGGAACGGAAAATAAGGTTATCGTCTATTTCTATGGCGGCGGGCTTTCAATTAATGAAACAACAGCGGCCATGGGAGATGATATGTATATTCACCATTCCAAAGATTCCGGAACAGAAACAACCGGAATCGCAAGCAGTGATGAACGCAATCCTTTTCATGACTGGACAATACTGGCAATCCCATATAGTACAGCAGATCTCCATATCGGTACTGCGGACTTTTCATATACCGACAGTCAGGGGGAACAGCAGATCCTGCATCATAATGGGTACAACAATGTACGGCTGTTTTTGAATGAAGCGGTTCAATATGCCGGCAATCCGGATACCGTTCTGGTTGCGGGATGGTCAGCAGGGGGCTTTGGAGCAGCGTTTCTTGCGGATCAGATATTTGCCGGGTATTTCCCGGGTGTTCCTCAAAAAGCAGTACTGGTAGACAGTGCGCTGCTGCTGTATGACAGGTGGAATGAACTGGCCGGCGAAGTATGGGGTGCGCCTAAGGAAATCACAGACTGCTGGAGCAGTGAGAATCCGGTATTGGATTCTCTGGAGAATTGTTCGGCTCATTGGCCGGACGCAAAGATTCTTTATACAGGATCGTATCGTGACGGTGGGCTGATTCAGTATCAGAACTATCTTCTGAACGGTATATTCCTTTCGGATGAAGCACTGGGGGATGTATTTGAGAAGGATCTTCAGAATATGATTGATCGGCTGCTCAAACTGCCGAATTCGGGAGTATATATCTGGGCAGACTGGATTGGAACCAGCTCGCTTACCCCGCATACCATTCTCTGGACACAGTTTTACAGTAAAGGATATAACGGAGAATCCTGTGCCCGCTGGCTGATGAGCGCAATGAACGGCGATATTCATAACCATGGACTGGAGCTCTTTACGCAGGGGATACCGGTACTGACCGATTCGCCATCAGCAGAGGAATAAGACGAAGATCAAACACAGTTTTTGGACAGTGAATATGATATGATTCGATTAAGATGAGGTGTTAAGACGATGCTTACAAATGAAGAAAAATATGAAGAAGCCCTGAAACTCATTGCTCAGGATACAAAGGAATCTTTGGAAAAAGGTCTTGCGATTCTCAAGGAACTTCCCGAGGGTTTTAAAGACAGCAAAAATATTATTTCTGAGGTTGCTGTTAAAATTGAGGCCAATAAAAATCAGAAAGTGACGAATAATGTGATTCGTTATGGCGGAATCCTGCTTGTAATATGTGCCATCGCTTTTTTATTCTTCGTCTATTTCCCGAACCAGCAGATCAAAAACGGGGATAGGTTTATGCAGCAGGGAGACTTCGCGCATGCGGTTCAGGCGTATAAAATGGCCGGTCATAAAGCAGACGCGAAGCTTCAGGACGCAAAGTATCAGTATGGACTGTCTTTGATGGTAGACGGTGATTTTGATAAGGCCGCAGAACTCTTTACACAAGTTGGCGATTACAAGGATGCCAAGGACATGCTTGAGGTATGCAGTCTGCAGAAAGAAATCCGTGAGAAGCTGTCAAAGGTAGAAAGAGCATTGCTGGATGGAAAACTGGATGAAGCAATCAATCTCATTAAAACCGAGGAAGTACTGAAAACCAGTGATGAAGCATATGAGATGGTTTATAAGAAGGCAGTGGAACTGTTTGAATCAAAAGAATACAAAGATGCGTATAAGCTGTTTATGAGCATTCCGGAATATGCGGATTCCAAAAACTATATTACAAAGCTGTTATCGTTGTTTTAAATCCTGAAAAAAGCATAACGGGAACGAGAACCGGGCCAGTAAGCAGGAAGGTAATTTGATTATTGTAATCATTGAAAAGCGGAACACAGTAACAAGCCTGAGAAACAGACTTCCCAAATAAGGATTAACAAAAGAATGCCGAGCATCCTGATCCAGGACATTCGGCATTTTTCAATTTCGCAATGAATCCTGTAATACTATTCGATTACTTCGCAGTCCCATCCAAATACACGGGCAATCTGAATGATCTTAGCCTTCTGTTTTCCGACAATGATCATCTGATGGTGAGAAGGAAGCTCTTCCATCACTTTTTCTCCGTTGCGGTAATGCAGCAGAGTGGCGTTCAGAGAATCGGTATTCGGAAACTGAACGAATTTTTCAATCTCTCCGGGGATGATGGTGATTTTGTCAAAGGAAGGATTGATCTTAGCCAGGACCATGTCACCAACCGGAAGTTCACAGTCAACCATCGTTGATTTCTCATTGACGATCGCGAGTACTTTTGGCATGACTTTCCACTTACAGCCACAGAAGACACGCGGGGCAAATCCGGCATAACCGCAATGGACACCGAGTGCGTGGTTTTCCGGATCTTCCACATCCGGGAACTTGTCGATTCGTTCATGGAAGATCGCTGCCTGTCCGACCAGGAACGGATAGATATTGGTCATCTGGATCGGTGCTTCCATGGAACGATAAAGGATATAGGTGGACAGCAGGGTGAGCGTATCTCCCTCACAGCACCAGATGATGCCGTATTTCTCAAACAGTCTGCTCCAGATCGTACATGGTGTCGTCTTGGAATACATGGATTCGTTCAGACAGTTGGCACCGATTCCATCCACCCCGCCAAGTACATCGATCTTTTCACAGATCGCAAGATAAAGCTGACCGATCAGCGTCTTCTGCTCATCTGTTACGCAGGGATCGCACGGCAGATCCCAGGAGTTAAATTCTTCCAGTGCTTTGGCAGGATCAATCTCATCCGCACGCTGATTAACTGCTTTCCAGCTGCTGTAAATCATTTTGATGCCAAACAGACGTTCCATTGTCTCTGTACATTCTTTTTCCCACCAGTAGAAACGCTTGAAGATATATGCCTGCATTCCTTCTCCGGGATCATCCTGAAACATCAGGAACTTCGCACCATTGAGATGATTCTTTACGGCAAGTGCCCGGAAAATAACTTTTCCGAGTTCCACACTGTAAGGGGAGAACACATTCAGACCGGCACTGCGCATATAGCTGATCAGTTCCCAGTCCCACATATCCACGGTACCAAATCGGGAGGTGATTACCAGAATCGGTTTGTTGTATGAATGATAAACCTCTTTGTAGTGATATCCTGCACCAATCATCTGCGGGAACAGGATTGCATCACATTCCGGAATCGGATCACCGACGATAACGGTATCGAGGAATACCGCAGTATCGCCATACAGTTCATTCAGTTTTGCAAGCTGTTCTTCGTATTCTCCCCGTTCACGTTCATTCGCTTCTTTGAATTGAAGCGGAACTACAGTTGCTTTCAGTGTTTTTACTTTTTCCATTTGTTCTCTCCAGTATTATTACTGCAGTTCTCTGCACAGCGGTGTCATGATGCTGACATATCGGTTATAGCGTTCCTGCAGCTGATCATATATCGCACGTTTCGATGGATCGGGTTCATAACGGGTTTTCACACGAATATGTTCGGACGCACATTGTTCAAGATTATCAATCAGTCCGATGCCTTTTGCACCAAGCAGACAGGCACCCCAGAGGGCAGGGTCTGGCCGTTCCAGCGTTTCAATT
This sequence comes from Solobacterium sp., assembly GCA_016284975.1. Lineage (GTDB taxonomy): Bacteria > Bacillota_I > Bacilli_A > Erysipelotrichales > Erysipelotrichaceae > Bulleidia. The sequence continues at coordinate 7,072 of JAEEPV010000082.1, read as the reverse complement.
GGAATTCCCAGAACATCCGCAAAGATCTGCGAGGATACTGCAGAATCTGCACCTCCGCCGATCATCCGGATGCTGCTTCGGTTCTGATACTGCGGATACTGAGCGTTTATCCGCTCAACTGCGGTTTTCAGTGAACATGCAAAGCTTTCAACGATTGCCCGATAGAAATGAGCGGGTGTATGAGCCCAGGTATGCCCCATAAATACACCGCGCAGATCACCATTGAACGGCATCACGGTTCCGCCAAGCATTCCCACCGCAAACAGTCCTTCACAACCGGGTGGAATGTGCTCCATATCCTGATCCATGCGTGCATACGCCTGTGCGAGTGTTTCATTTTCCTTTTGGTAAAACCTGGAAATGAACCATTCCTGTGTAATGCCGGATCCCGGCATGTAATAATGGGCCGCATAGCTTCCGCGGGTGCTTCCATTCAGCATGTCATAGCCCCGTACCTCCGTATCCGGAATGTATTCTTCGGTCATACAGCTGACGGCACCGAAGGAAGCTGCCTCAAACAGCATATCGCCCTGTTTCAGATTCGCGGCACCGACACATCCGGCGATCTTGTCTCCGGCTCCGCATACCAGCGGAATGCCTTCCGGAAGTCCGGTTCGCTCAGCCGGGCCTTTTGAAAGCCGGCCGGCGATATCCGTGGACTGCCGGACGATCGGCAGCCGTGAAGGATCCATTTCGAGTTCCTCACAGAGCTTTTGTGAGAAACAACGGTTCTTCACATCTGCCAGTCCTGTCCAGGTGATCAGAGAACCATCAATCACGGCATCTTCAATCGGAAGATCACCGAGCTTTCCAATCACATAGCCGCTGATCATCACATACTTGGCAATCCGTTCTGCTTCCTCAGGAAATTCACTGCGGAACCAGGCATATTTCGAAGAAAACAGCGGACTGTTGGTGCCGGAAATCAGATAGAAATCATCGGAGAACTGTTCGTTTTGTGCTTCAGCATACGGCACATAGCGAGTGTCCAGCGAACAGGACCATCCCGTGACATCATTCCAGTTGCGGTCAACTCCCATGAATCCGGCCATCTGACCGGTGAATCCTATGACTGCGATCTGCTGTGACTGTTCCTTCAGCTGTTCAGCAGCTTTTTTCATACAGCGCTCTACTGCTTCCATCAGATCTTCGCCATGCTGGATAAACTGACCCGGTCCGGGCTGTTCACTCTTCACGGCTTCTTTCGTGACTACGAGTTCATTCCCGGAAAGGTCAAATACTCCCGCTTTGATGAAACTGGTGCCAAGATCTATTGCCATTAACAGTTTCTGATTCATGCGTCCTCCATTTCTGTCTCATCAAACCGGAATACATGTTTCAGGCCTTTTGCGGCAGCCGCGTTCTGATAAGCCTGTTCATATTCTTCCAGCGTGTAGGCATCTGACATGATCAGATCCAGCGGAATACGTCCATCGTTTACGAGTTTTGAACATTTGCGGTATTCCGAAATGCTCTGTCTGGTACATCCCTGGATCGTAAGCTGACGGTAATGAATAAGGTTGGTATTGATCGGAACGATCTTTTTGGTTTCCGGAAGACCGCCAAAGAACAGCAGCTTTCCGTTCATGTTCATATATTCCAGCGAAGCGGCCTGGGCATCCGGTGCCGGTGCGGCGATGATGCAGATGTCCACACCGGAATTCCCGTATCCGGTAATTCCCTCCATGACATCTCCAACGATCGGAAGCACTTCCGGAAACAGTTCCTTTGCTTTGTCGATCCGTTCTTTACTGAGATCGTTAACAAAGATCTTTCCGGCTCCGAGAATCCGTGCCGTCATAATATGCATGATGCCAATCGGTCCAAGACCGATAATAAGTACATCATCACCGGGACGGATGCCAAGAAGCGTCTGTCCGTTATATACGCAGGAAAGGGGTTCGATCAGTGCAGCCGCTTCATAGGAGATATCATTCCCGAGTTTGGAAATATTGCCCTGCAGGATCACTTCCTGAGGGACTCGAACATATTCCGCGAATCCGCCGTCCATCGTGACGCCAAACGCCTGCATATCAGAGCAGAGATGGGTGTTGCCGGAAACGCAGGCATCGCAGTGTCCGCATCCGATGTTCGGGGCAACGGATACACGTTCTCCCACGGAAAAGTTTTTTACTGCGGATCCGACTTTGGCGATATCGCCGGCAAATTCATGACCCGGGATCAGAGGAGCGTCCTTTGATGCATGTGCAGCACCGTTTTTCCACATACGGATATCGGTACCGCAGATCGAGGCGGCGCGGACTTTTATAAGCAGTTCATGTTCGTTGATTTCAGGTACCGGAACATCTCTCAGTTCCAGGCGGCCTGCTTCAAACAGCTGTATTGCTTTCATCTTGATTCCTCCGGAAGCCCGTTCTTCAGATAAACCGGCCGATGTTCCAGAAGCGACCGAAGACTTTCATTAACCAGAATGAGTGCCATCTTTCCGTCAGTACCTGTAACAGGCGGCTCCGTGTCGTTCCGAATACAGTCAATGAAGGCCTGATCTTCTGCTTTATACGCATCGAGAAACAGTGTTCTCCAGGAATCCATGGAATCGACATGGATTACACGGTCGGAAGTAACTGCTTCAGCGTTATTGGCCTGCTGAGATCCAACCTTGATGATTCCGGTTGTACCGAGGATCTCTGCTCTGGAATCATATCCGTAGCGGACATACTGCGCTCCTGTTATCACACCGAGAATTCCGTTTTCAAATTCCAGCAGTACGGAACAGGTATCATAGTAGTCCGGATATTCTTCTGCTTTTTCCTGACTGCGGAAATTACCTCCGATCGCATGAATCATCTTTACTTCGCTTTTTGCATACCAGCGGACGGTGTCAAAATCATGACTGTTGACCTCTCCGAGCGGACCATAGTTTTTATGCACATCGTACATCCATTCTTTCGGTTCACTGGGTCCATAGGTATTGGATTTGATCAGTGTGGCTTTACCGACTGTGCCTTCTTCCAGCAGCTGTTTTCCGCGCCTGAAGCTTTTGTCAAAGCGGCGCATAAAGCCAAGCTGCAGTTTTACGTTATGGTTACGGCATGCCTCTGTCATTTCGTCGCATTCGGTTTCATCTGAAGCCATGGGTTTTTCACAGAATACATGTTTACCGGCTTCCGCTGCGGCGATCACGATGTCCCGATGGAACTGGGTTGGGGTGACAACGATGACTGCGTCGATGGAAGGATCTTTCATCACATCGTGCCAGTCGCTGAAGACTGCTGAAACACCGGTTTCAACTGATGCGGCAGAGAGATTTTCTTCAGACGGATCGCAGAGTGCGGCAAGCACAGCACCAGAGACCCCGCCCATATAGCTGCGGGCATGAATCATGCCTGCACGACCACAGCCGATCAGGCAGACCCGGACTTTATCCTTCATTATTTCTCACCTGACCTTACTGATATCCGTCGGCTTTCATTTCTTCAATGATCTTGATTCCGCTGGAAGTTCCGAGACGTGTTGCTCCTGCTTCGACCATTTCTTTCGCTGCTTCCCAGGTACGGATTCCTCCGGCTGCCTTGACCTGAACATCTGCTCCCGCATACTGCTTCATCAGACGTACATGTTCCGGCTTTGCTCCGGCGGTTCCAAATCCTGTACTTGTCTTAACGAAATCCGGTTTTACACGGGAAGCGATTTTCGCCGCTTCAATGATCTCTTCTTCCGTAAGATAGCAGGTCTCAAAAATAACCTTCGCACAGATTCCTGCTTTCCTTGCGACTGCCACCAAAGCACGCATCTCTTCTTCGATATAGGCATAGTCATGTTCTTTCAGTTTTCCGACATTGAGAACATAATCAAATTCCTGTGCCCCGTCTTTTACGGCATTTTCAGCTTCCGCTGTTTTGGTTGCGATCGTTGTCTGTCCGAGCGGAAATCCGACTGCGGCACCGGTCAGTACCTGTGAGCCTTCCAGCATCTTCCGGCACATCGCTACCGGATAGGTATTGATGGCGACCGATTTGAATCCATATTGGATTGCTTCATCGCAGAGTTTCTGAAAATCCGCTGTTGTTGCGTCAGCGTGCAGATTGGTATGATCTACCATCTGCGCGATCTGCTGTAATGAATAGTCCATAATTGTTCCTCCTGCAGTTACCTGCCTGTATTCCATTTTTTATAAATAGATTTTATTTTATGGGATTTTCAATTGTCAACATATACTTTCATTTACTTTCATTTTGCCGGCTGTTACAATGTGTTTATGGAAACCAAACTGTTTACCGAAGAACGTCAGGATGAAATCATAAATCTGCTCAAAGAGCGTAAAAGTGTCACCGTTCAGAATCTGAGTGATTATTTTGGTGTCAGCGGCGCAACGATCCGGACGGATCTTTCCGTGCTGGAGAAAAAAGGGTGCCTGCGGAGGACGCATGGCGGTGCGGTTCTTCCAAAATCAGTGGAAACCTATCTGCAGGAACTTGGTATTCATGAGCGCAGCCACTTTCAGGAAAAGAAGGCAATTGCAGAGGCGGCCCTAAAATATGTCTCTTCCCATGAAACGATTCTGATCGATAACGGGACAACGATATCTGCTTTCTGCACCGCATTGGCAGGGTCATCTCTGAGCGGACTTACGGTATATTCAAATGATCTGTATGGAATGCAGATACTTGAATCCAAGGAAAACTGTGAACTGCACCTGATCGGCGGCTGTATCCGAAGCGGGTTTCATTATACCTATGGTCAGCAGGTACTGGATGAGCTTGGGAGTTACCACTTCAAGAAACTGTTTCTGGCGACTTCTGCGGTGACCGCCGATGGGCTGACGACGGTAAACAGCGATCTGGCAGCGGTTAAACGGGCAATGATCAACGCTTCCGAAGAAGTGATCCTGCTGGCGGATTCCTCAAAATTCGGGCAGGTCGGTTTCCAGAAATTTGCAGATCTGTCGCAGGTTGATCTGCTGATTACCGATTCCGGGATCCGCAAAAAAGATCAGAAAGCGCTTCTGAAAAAGATCTCCAGAGTTATAACCGTTTGAGTTTACCTATTTCGAAAAACAGGCCGCGGAAAAAACTGCGGCTTTTCGATAAAATAGATAGCTATTATAAAAAAGATTATTTATATCGCCAAGAATATAAAATTTACGGTATCTTAATTATATGAACACGAAAAAAAAGTTAAGCAAAGATGAAAAGATAATGATGATGATCTACGGTACTTCGATGCGTACCTCTACACTTACAATGACTATTGTAGCGGTCCTTGAAGTATGCATGCTTTTATATACTTTGGCAAATCCGACTTTATTTGGGCCATATATCAACAAATATCGGATCTTTTATATCGCACTGCTGTCAATGGCGCTGATTTTTATCGGCCTGACGATCTATGCAAAAAAAGATATGCGCCGGCGTTTTAAGATATTCGATATAGTCAATCCGGTCTGGGTGCTCTTCTTTTTCGCATGGTCTCTTGGAATTACGATTTCCGATGCAATGAAATACAACGTCATTGATCCTACGGTATTCATGACGTTTTCACTGGTCGTACCGCTGAGTTTTTATCTGTCCGCGCTGGTTTATATACTGATTGTTCTGATCGCAGATGGAATCATGCTTTATTTCACTGCCATCATTTCCGGTTCTGTCGGACCAATGATCAATCTGTTTATTTTCTTTGTGTTCCAGCTGGTAGTAGGTGTCAGCTTTATGATTCTGAAGAAGCAGCTGGCAGAACGAATCGTTAATGAAGAAGAAAATGCAGATATCGATGTCATGACCGGTCTTGCCAACCGGCGTGTGTACGAAGAAGAAATTCAGAAGATCAAAGAGGAAGGCGCAATGCCGGAAGATCTGACGTATGTGGCAATTGATCTGAACGGACTGAAAAATATCAATGATACCTATGGCCATGTTGCAGGTGACAAACTCATCATTGGAGCCGCAAGATGTATTGAACAGTGCTTCGGTGAGAAAGGGAAGATCTTCCGCATCGGCGGAGATGAATTTGTTATATTGACGAATGCGGAACAAGCGGCAGTCGATCAGAAGCTGCTTGATCTGAAGAAGGCAATGGAAAAATGGTCTCAGGAGAATGATCTGACACTGACGACCGCAAGCGGATTTGCATGTCATAAGAACTTCCCGGATCTGGATATTGTGGGGCTGGCAAAAGAAGCAGACAAGAAGATGTATGAGGCGAAGTCCCATTTCTATAACATGAACGGAAACGATCGGCGCAAATACATGCGCTTTGAGTGATCTGCGGATTCGTTTACGAGAGGGATTCCTTTGAAAAATGTACTGAATATCACATCCCGCGCTGAATTCCGTGACTGGCTAATGAAACACAGCGCTGCCGAGAAGGAGTGCTGGGTATCCGTCAAGCGGGGCAGACCGACGGATGAAATGTGCCTCTGGTATCTGGACGCAGTGGAAGAGGCACTTTGTTTTGGATGGATTGACAGTATTATGAAGGTGATTGACGGGGTGGTAATGCAGCGGTTTACACCCCGGAAAAAACGGAGTTTGTGGACCGAGTTGAATAAAGAACGGGTAAGAAGACTGGAGAAACTTGGGCTTATGACCGATGATGGAAGAAATGTACTTCCTCCAATGGGTCCAAGAAGCTTCAAAGTGGATCCGGAGATTGAAGAAGCACTGAAGAAGGCACGGGTCTGGAAAAAGTTCCGCAGTTTTCCGCCGCTATATCAGAGAGTACGGGCATATAATATTTCCTATTATAAAAATTCTTCCAGAAAGCAGTATGAAGATGCGCTGGGGCATCTGATCGAAGAAACAAAAAAAGGAAATCTGTACGGAAGCTGGGATGACTACGGCAGACTAAGTGATTACTGATACAAATGAGTTTATTCTATGAATCTTATTATTCATGATTTAAGTGAAACCGAATGGGAATCGTTTCGGCAGGGCTATGATGGCTGGGATGTAATTTCGGATACCGGTGCAAGCCGTCCCTGCGTCGGATGCTTTTCCTGTTGGAATAAAACGCCGGGAACGTGTGTGATCAAAGACGGCTATGAAGATATGGGAAAACGGATCCATCAGGCAGAAGCGGTCACAGTCATCAGCAGATATACCTATGGCGGGTT